>NZ_JAVBIN010000006.1:0-252651 GCF_032989665.1 Morganella sp. BCCO 40_0007
GGAACCGACGACACCGACAGTGACGACACCGGAACCGACGACACCGACAGTGACGACACCGGAACCGACGACACCGACAGTGACGACACCGGAACCGACGACACCGATAGTGACGACACCGATAGTGACGACACCGATAGTGACGACACCGCGCATTACCGGGGAACCTTGATTTACCACAGCCCCTGCGGGGGCTGTTCCGGACAGCTGATATAAGGAGACACTATGTTACCAGCAGCAAGATTGGGCGATTTAGCCTGCCATTGCGGGGTTGTGGAAGCGGGTTCATGTAACGTGTTTACCAACTGTATCCCGCAAACCTTTCTGGGAGCGCCGGTATGTTGCACTATTCATGTTAAAAGTTGTATCTGCAGCGCATCCTGTACTGTTTTTGTCAATAATATCCCGGCCGCCCGGGCCGGGGATTGCGGCGGATGCGGCACAGTAGTATCAACAGGTTCATGTAATGTGTTTATCGGACACTGATAATGCTATTGCATTTTAACTGGCCGACCCGTAAAGGGTCGGTCAAACTGACAGAACAGAATACCATCGATAATCCGGTGGCGATCAATGCGTTTACTGCCGATGTTGCGCTGAATTCAGGCAAAGAGCAGGATACGGACGTTCTGTTTTATTACACGAATACCGGCCCTGTTTTACAGAATACCTGCCGGGATTTAGTCTGTTTCGTGAATAAACAGCAGGTTGCATTCGGGTCAAAAATCCGGCTGATATATGGCTCTGCTGTTCAGATTGGCCATTTTTCACTGTCGTTTGTTGCGGCTGAAAATAACCAGTCAGCATCAGTTATTGAGGCATTAACAGAATTAACACCGGTAAAAATTGATTTCATGAATATTGAAATCAATGAAATATTACCGCAGGGTGCGGGGTTTATTTCTATAGAATATGCCGCAGAAGCGTACAGAAAAAGCGGCGATGAATTAAAAAAGCTGGAAGTTGAATATAAAAAATTTCTGTTATGGGGGGAAATTGATTCTCCGCAGACGGAAACGTATACCGCTGCAGAAGAGGCAAAATTATCTGCCGCGGATGATGACGGCAGCTTTGATTCACTCTGTGAGCAGATAAAAGATCTGAATCTGACCGAGTGTATTTTTGAAACGTCAGCATTTATGGAACGTGTCTGGCGGGAGTTGTCAACGATGGAAGAAGTTGATTTAACACAGGATGAGCATGAAGATTATGACATTCTGAGAATGCTTGCTCCGGACGGTATTATTCCGTACGCAAAAGACTCTGTTTCCTCACTCGTTTCTAAGGAACTCTATAAATTAGGCTTAGACAGCCGTTTATAATCAATTAAGGATTTTGAAATGGCCACAACACAAAAACTCTCTGATATTCTTGCCAACTCATCGCTGGATGAATTTTTTGATGAAACTCTGAATAAGGTAAAACAAAAGCCGAATGACTTAGTTATTCGTGAGACTTTATTTAAATTGTGTTGCCTGAAAGGTTACTGGGAAAAAGCGATGATTCAGCTTGAGACCTGGTCATTAATTGATGGTCACAATGATGACAAGCAGCTTGAATTATATAAAAACCTGGTATTCAGTGAAATTCTGCGTGAAGAAGTCCTGAAAGGAAAGCGCGAACCGATGACGCTGCAGCAGGAATTACCGGAATGGATGAAATCAGTCTGGGAAGCCAATAAATTACTGATAGAGAATAAACCGGATAAATCAGAAGCACTGCGTTTACAGGCCTTTGAGAATGCACCGGCAGCCGGCGGCAACGGTGAAAAGATCGGTGATTTTGCCTGGATGGCAGATAATGACAGCCGTCTGGGGCCTATCTGTGAGTTTATTGTTGCCGGTGGCTACCGTTGGGTGCCGTTTGCCGATATTGAAACGATCAATATTGTTAAACCCCGCGATTTACTGGATCTGATTTGGATCCACGCTCAGATTAAAGTAAAAAATGATATTTTTTACGGTTATATTCCGGCCCGTTATCCTGTCCGTGATACTGACAGTGATAAAATTAAGCTGGGTTTTGAAACTCAGTGGGAGCAGGTTTCAGAGTATTTCCTGACAGGAAAAGGCGGAAAAATGGTCATTACAGACCTGGGGGAATATCCGTTATCTGAACTGAATAAGGTCTCCATGATAACAGCCGGCGCTGAAACTGAACATGCAGGATAATAAAAAGCAATATATGCCTGCATTGCTTGATCGGTTGATTGATGATCATCCGAAAGAGCGGCGTGAGCCTGTCGATAAATTCTATTTCGATTCACGTAAAATGCGTGAGGTTATATTGCGTGATCTCCTGGCTATTTTCAGTACTGAAAATACGGAAGGAGAGCTGCGGCGTTACAGTAAATCACCGGTTGTTGACTCAGTGATTAATTTTGGTATTGCGCCGTTAACCGGCGCCTATGCCAGACAACTGGGCTGGGAACAGGTCGAGGAAAAACTGCGCCGGGCTATTTTGCGTTTTGAAAGCAGGATTATTCCGGAATCACTGGTGATTACCCCGTTAGCGGGAAAAGATCAGTATGCGCAATATGGCATTATTGTGTTTGAAATAAGAACACTGATTTACTGGGACCCGTATCCGCTGGATCTGCGTATTAACGGCTCTTACGATATGGAAACCCAGCAGGTCAGTCTGAGTTACCGGTAATAGAAAAGGAAGCATTGGCTTCCTTTGAGATTGCTGACAAAGCAGGATAAAACGTGGTTTTTCCTGCTTTGTGTTATCAACTGAAAGTGTTATCAGCCGAAAATCAATAAATTGATTTTCCTGGTTTACTTTTACAACCTCTGCCGGTCGTCGCCAACCCCTGCGGGTTTGTCAACGGGCTGAAAGGAAGCATTGGCTTCCTTTTCTGTTCTTAATGATATCAGAAACTCAGAAAATCCATACCAAACTGTGACGTTTCGCGTTTTACAATATAGCCGTTTGGTGTCTGAACCAGCTTTCCGCTTTTATTGTTTTTATGCTGTGCAACATAAAAATCATCAATCTTAAGCAGTTCATACCCCATTTCATCCTGCAGCAGGGAAAATACCTGTTTATTTTTCTCTATGGTCGATGTCATATAGTCACCCCACACTGAAAAAATAATATAAGGGTAACCGGATGCCTGAATCCATTTTTTTCCGCCCCGCAGAACATCTGCTTCCATCCCCTGAGCATCTATTTTCAGCAGACTGGCATGCGGCATATTCAGTGTATCCAGTGTGCTGATTGTTCTTTTTTCTGTTGGTGGTGCTGAACCTGCACGTTGTTCACTGAATACGGTTTTATCAAGAGAAACTGCGCCCATGTTACTGTCAGTCAGCGGATCAAAGACCGGTACATCAATTTCACCATCGTAGTCACCGATTGCACTGTTAAAGGTATAACAATTTTTCAGTTTGTTCAGGAAGATATTACCGCAGAGCTGGTTATATACCTGACGCTGGGGTTCAAAAGCGTAGACAATGCCGTTACGGTGCTGAAAATAGTTACTGACCGGAATTGTCCAGGAGCCAAGATTAGCGCCGATATCGTAAATTACCGGAGCTTCTGTAAATTCCAGCAGGCGCTGACTGATATTGATTTCTTTTGTTCTCCAGAGGGCACCTCCGCGTAATATTTTACTGATGTAGTCAGGCCCGGAAGTGAGCAGGAACTGGTGGCCGCCGCTGGTTTGACAGATATCAAATTCAGGTAATGTTTTATTTTCCATAATGTTATCACCGGGATATTCAGAGAGTAATCGGATTCTTTTTCAGAGTTTTATTACTCAGAATGCTAACACTATATCCGGAATAATAAAAATGCCTTACGGAATGTAACAGGATTATAAGATAAGTCCGGATAGCATTTTTTAAAGTATGTACATACTTAATCAATATTGCTGTGTAACATAATTGTCTGTTGATGAACCGGTACTTTATTGCCGCCTGATCTTTCTCTTCCTCACTGAAAATGAAAATAATATTTTCATTTTTTTTAAATTCAGGTTTTCTGTTTAAGATTAATCGGAATGCTCAGGGCGTAAAATAATATTCAATTCATATCGTATTGTCTGTAGTATTAGCGGTGCTATTGCAGTGAGCCATCGTCATGCATCCGGTATTTATCTCATTTTATGTTCATTTTTATTTCCGGATAATGATTCAGGGTAATCTCCGGTCAGGGATTAAGCATAATTTATTATTCTGAAATATATCTGGTGGGCACCTGCTTCATTTTATATACAGGAGTTATGTAATATGCCTATCGTTATCGGCATTGTCGATAAAGCAACACGCGTGACAAAAAAAGCGGAAACCACTGTCAAAAACGGGGTTAATGTTCTGAAAGCCATGCCGGGAGTGGATTATGTGCTGGTTGATAAACAGACAGGATCTGCCCCCCGGGAGACGATTATCATCCGTGATGGTAATAACCTGAAATTATTTCTGGCGGGTGAAGAAGAGCCGTCTGTGGTGATCGAAGACTATTATCTGTTTCCCGGTCAGGTTATCGGTGAAGCTGAGAATAAAAAGGTGCATAACTATACACCAAAGTCTGCCATGGAATATGACAATATCAGTAATATGGCGGATAAGCAGGCCGCGGTTCAGCAGGCGGGTACAAAACTGCTCGCGCCGATTACCTGGGAGTCATTTATATCCGGCTGGGAAGTTCTGACCTTTTTAGGCGTGGCTGTTGCCGGCGGCGCTGCGGTGGCAATCGGCAAAAGCAGTCATTCAGGCAATGATCATCCGAATCGGGTGCCGCCTTTTGATAATAAAGATAACGACAATACCGGTACTGATGGCAAAGATAACGGCAATACTGGTACTGATGACAAAGATAACGGCAATACCGGTACTGATGACAAAGATAACGGCAATACCGGTACTGATGACAAAGATAACGGTGATACCGGTACTGATGACAAAGATAACGGCGATACCGGTACTGGTGACAAAGATAACGGTGATACCGGTACTGATGGCAAAGATAACGGCAATACTGCGGCGGATGATCAGGATAAGACAGACGTTCCGGCTGATGCCGTTGCGACAGCTGTCATTGATGATGTTACCGATTCCGCTGAGATTGATCCTGATAATCTTTCAGCAGTGACGCCTGTGTTAAGCGGACATCTTGACGGTGCGCCTGAGGAAGGTCAGGTAGTGGTTATTTCCCGTGATGGCGATGTGGCGGGATATGCCACTGTGGATAGCAGCGGGAAATGGACGTTTAATGATACCGGCGGCAATTTTGAACAGGGTCAGACTTACCATTACACCGCGCGTGTTGAAGGTAATGGTGTGATCGGCAAGGAATCTGAGGCTTTCAGTATTCACTATGACACCACCGGTCAGCATGAAGAAACGGAAACGCCGGTCTTACCGGACGCTGAAGACAGTGCTGTACAGGCTTTAGCCGGGCTTCTCTCCGAACATGAGGACTCTCTGAATCTGGATGAGTTACTGAGTCAGTTACCGGAGGAGAACACCCCGGCGGAGAATGATAATACAGCTGCCGGTACACCGGATTATCTGCAGTCGTCAGCGGAATTTATGGCGCATGATATGGTGAATCAGGATCCGGAGTTGTTAACGGAAGCACAGATTACGCTGTTCTGAGTCCCCGGACAGTAAACAGAGACGGCCACCGGTCATTATATGACCGGTGGCTTTTTTATTTCTGTTCAGAAACCGGTTATCAGCGGATGCAGGGCCAGGCCGGTCAGGTACAGACCTGCACCGTAAGCGCTGTGGGATAAAAAACTCATCAGACGGGCTTTGGCCGGATTCGGTGTCCGTGATGCGGCAATACCGGCACCCATCGCGGGCTGCATAATAAAATACGGTGCGGCGACAGTAATCACCCCCCAGGCATAAGCCGGCCAGAAGGATGGAAAAAGAAACCAGAATTCACCGGTCAGGAAAATAAAGATAAATGCAAAGATAATACCGATCGCATAATGTGCGAACCAGCCAAGCGCATTTTCGTTCCTGACCGGCGGGCTTTGAGCCACCGGCGGACGGTGAATGAATTGTCCGTGCAGCATATGGCCCGTCCAGCGGCCGATCATGGATAAATTCAGTGTCGGCTGCCCGGCTGATTTCAGCAGTAGTGCCCAGAGGTCCATCACTACAGTGGCACCAATCCCTAATAATGTTGTCAGTAAAACAGCAGTCAGTGTCATGATCCTGATTCCTTTTCAGCGTGCCGTGTTGTAATTCCGGCCTGTTTGATTACTATAAAAGACATGATAAATTCAACATTCAATTGATTAATTGAATGTTATGACCGGAGGTAAATAATGTCAATTAAGGCTCTCTTAGATGAGCAGCAATTAACAGAATGTGCTGAATTAGCCCGGGCACTGAGCCATCCTCACAGGATAAACATTATCCAATATCTTGCCCGGGACACATTTTCTGTGGAGAAACTGGCAAAGGTTGTTGGTCTGAGTGTGGCTAATACCTCACAACATTTACAGCAGCTTAAGAGAGCCGGATTAGCAGAGAGTGAACGGGAGGGTAAAAATATCTGTTACCGCCTGGCGAACGGCCCGGTACTGAATATGCTGTCAGCCCTGAAACTGCAGTCTGAATATACACGGAATGAACTGAGCAGCAGGCTGAACCGGAATATGCTGTCTGAAGAGTATTTATCACCGATTTCAGGAACGGAGCTGGTGGCGGGTATGAAATCCGGTCAGATTTTACTGGTTGATGTCCGCCCGGAACGTGAGTATCAGGACGGGCATCTGCCCGGAGCGGTGAATATACCGGTCGATCAACTGGAAAACTGCCTTGCGCAACTGCCGGATGATAAAGAAATTGTGGCGTATTGCAGAGGGGCATATTGCTTTTTATCAGCAAACGCGGTTATTTCCCTGCGTCTGAAAGGGTTTCGTGCGCGTCATTTCAGAGAAGGTATTACGGCGGATATTCCGGACGATAAGCCGCTATCATTGTGATAATGAGATTATTAAATTGAGAAGGCAATCGATTGTTATATAGCCCGGCCTGAAAAATGACATTTTGCAGGTATAACAAAAATGCGGCGGGTATCTCGTTTTTATCGGGAAAGTGCGTCAAAAAACCGGAATTCTGTCACGAAAAACAGCATTTATGCTGACAGAAAATCGCGTTGGTCTGAATTTTGCTCAATTGCTTAAATGATGAACAGATACCCGGGCCGGGTTCGTCATCATAGTGAGACACCCTGACGCCAGGGGTCATTTTCCGAGATCTTCGAATCGAAGCCGGGGAGTCCCGGTTGTAAGGGAGTCTGTTTCATGAGCAATCATAGTGTGGATCAAGCACAGGAACCGGTTAAGCCCGTTATTGACGAAGTTGAAGAGATATTACCTGCGGGAAAACTGATGATGCTGGGGTTACAGCATGTGCTGGTGATGTATGCCGGTGCCGTAGCTGTACCGCTGGTTATCGGCGACCGGCTGGGACTGAGCAAGGAAGTGGTGACACTGCTTATCAGTTCGGATCTGTTTTGCTGTGGTATCGTGACACTGTTGCAGTGTATCGGTATCGGAAAATTTGCCGGTATCCGTCTGCCGGTGATTATGTCTGTTACGTTCGCGGCGGTAACACCGATGCTGGCCATCGGCGCCAACCCGGATATCGGCCTGATGGGGATTTTCGGGGCGACCATTGCGGCGGGGGTACTGACAACACTGATCGTACCGCTGATGGGGAAACTGATGCCGCTTTTCCCCAATATGGTTACCGGTATTGTGATTACCTCCATCGGGCTGAGCATCATGCAGGTGGGGATCGACTGGGCTGCCGGCGGCAAAGGTAACCCTGAATATGGTCATCCGCTCTACCTTGGCATCTCATTTGCCGTTCTGTTATCCATCCTGTTTATCACAAAATTCTGTAAGGGTTTTCTCTGTAATATCTCGGTATTACTGGGGATTATCTTTGGTTTTGTGCTGTCACTGATGTGCAATGAGGTCAGCTTTGACGGCTATGCGGATGCCCCCTGGTTTAAACTGGTTACCCCGATGGCGCTGGGAACGCCGACATTTGAACCGATCTCCATTATCACCCTCAGTGTTGTTCTGCTGATTGTTTTTATTGAATCGATGGGAATGTTTCTGGCACTGGGGGAGATTGTCGGTCGTCCGGTCGAAAAAGACGATATTGTGCGCGGGCTGCGGGTGGACGGAATCGGCACAATTATCGGCGGTCTGTTTAACAGTTTTCCGCATACTTCATTTTCCCAGAACGTCGGGCTGGTGGGGGTGACAAAAGTTCACAGCCGCTGGGTGTGTGTGGTTTCCGGATTTATCCTGATTATCTTTGGTCTGCTGCCGAAAATGGCGGTGGTGATAGCCTCCATTCCGCAGTTTGTCCTCGGCGGGGCGGGACTGGTGATGTTCGGGATGGTACTGGCGACAGGAATCCGTATTTTGTCCCGTGTTGATTACAGCGGCAATAATTACAATCTCTATATTGTGGCGATCAGTCTGGGGGTGGGACTGACACCAACGCTCTCCGGTAATTTCTTTGCCAAACTGCCGATGTTCTTACAACCGCTGCTGCACAGCGGGATTCTGCTGGCCACTGTCAGCGCGGTCGTACTGAATCTGTTTTTTAACGGTTATCATCCGAAAAAAGAAAGTCCGGCAATGTGATATGTCTCACCAGACATAACCCGAAATGATGATTGACACCGATGCATAAAAGCATCGGTGTTTTTTTATGGACAGGCGTATACTGAATTATTAGCAAGGGTAACTATTGTAATCTAAATAATATCAGTAAGGCCGTACTATGAGCGGAATCATCACGGAGCATGAACCTTTCGGGACATTGCTGGGCTATGCGCCCGGCGGTGTGGCTATCTATTCCTCTGACTACGATACCATCACGGAAGCAGAAAAAGAGGATGATATTTCTTTCCGCAGTTATATCGGAAATGAATATATGGGATACAAATGGCAGTGTGTGGAATTTGCCCGCCGCTTCCTGTATCTCAATTATGGTGTGGTGTTTACCGATGTCGGCATGGCGTATGAGATTTTTTCCCTGCGTTTTCTGCGCCATGTGGTGGATGACAGTATCCTTCCGCTGCGGGCGTTTAAAAACGGCTGCCACCAGGCACCGGTGGCGGGGGCATTACTTATCTGGCAGGAAGGGGGCGAATTTAAGCGCACCGGTCATGTGGCGGTGATCACCCAGGTCTGCGCGGATAAAGTCCGGATTGTGGAGCAGAATGTCATCCACCATAAACTGCCGCGCGGTCAGCAATGGACCCGTGAGTTGCCGATGCACGTTAAAGACGGTTACTACACGCTGTCGGATACGTTTCCGGATACCCATATTCTCGGCTGGATGATCCAGACAATCGATGATGAATATGCGTGGACAGAGCCGGCAGTGAACCCGGCGCTGATGACACTCCACGCTGCCCGGCTGGATGAAAAAGCGGATTTCACCGGACAATGGCTGGATGAGTCCGATCCGATGGAAAAAGCCTATATTAAAGCCAATCACGGCCACAATCTGAATGCCGATCCGCACGACTATTTCACGATTTCGGAAACGGCCGAAAATGCTCTTATGCAGGCCACCAACGAAGTCCATCTGATGTATCTTCACGCTACTGAAAAAGTGCTGAAAGATGACAATCTGCTGAAATTATTCAATATCCCGGAAATACTCTGGCCGCGCCTGCGGCTCTCCTGGCAGAACCGGCGTCACGATATGGTGACCGGCAGACTGGATTTCTGTATGGATGAACGGGGTCTGAAAGTATATGAATACAATGCGGATTCCGCCTCCTGCCATGCGGAAACCGGGCTGATTATTCCAAAATGGGCGAAACAGGGCGGACTGACAGAGGGCCGGGACCCGGGGGAACGTCTGTCAGAGATGCTGACGGATATCTGGAAACACACGTCAGCCAAGCCGTTTATCCATATTATGCAGGATAAAGACAGCGAAGAGGATTACCATGCGCTCTATATGGCGCGGGCTATCACGGCAGCAGGGTACGGATACCGGATCATTCACGGTCTGGATGAACTGAGCTGGAATGAAAGCGGACAGGTGATCGACGGCGAAGGGCGCGTACTCAAGTGTGTCTGGAAAACCTGGGCGTGGGAAACGGCGCTGGAACAACTGCGGCAGGAGAGTGAAAATGACAGGACATACTCCGCGCTGCCTATCCGCACCGGTCATCCGCGCCATGAAAATAATGTGCGGCTGATTGATGTGCTGCTGCGCCCGGAAATCCGGGTATTTGAGCCGCTGTGGACGGTGATCCCGGGCAATAAAGCGATTCTGCCGATTCTGTGGTCGCTGTTCCCGCACCACCCTTATCTGCTGGATACAGAGTTTGAGCTCAGTGATGAACTGCGGCAGACCGGTTATGCGGTTAAACCGATAGCCGGACGTTGCGGCAGTAATATCGGGCTTGTGGATCACCGCGATACCGTACTGGATGAAACCTGCGGCCGTTTCGGGGAGCAGGAAAACGTCTATCAGCAGCTCTGGTGTCTGCCGAAAGTAGCAGGCCGCTATATTCAGATGTGTACTTTTACTGTCGGTGGCCACTATGGCGGTGTTTGTCTGCGTTCAGACCCGTCTCTGGTTATCAAGAAAGAGAGTGATATTGAGCCGCTGCGGGTACTGGAGGATAGCGATTTTCTGGCAGAGAGCTGATTTCTGACCGCTGTATTTCTCCCGGGCAGCCACCGGATTCACCGGTTGCTGCCCGTTTTTATATCCATTTGATCTGATTTATTTTTCCTTTCTTTCCGCAATGACGATCCTTTCCCGTATAAAAAACAGGGTTAAAAAATAGTGGTCAACAGTGATAAAAATCATTATTGTTATAATATAACATAACAAAATGAGGCAGCCATGAAACCCGATATTCATCCGGATTACCGGACCGTCATCTTCCACGACACCGCAGCCGATGTGTATTTCAAAGTCGGTTCCACCATCAGAACGGAAAGAACCATCGAATTTGAAGGGCAGACGTATCCTTATGTCACCCTGGATGTTTCGTCCCACTCCCACCCGTTCTATACCGGCAAGCAGAAAACACACTCGCAGGAAGGGAATGTGGCCCGTTTTACCAAGCGCTTCGGGCGTTTTGTACATTAAAAGAAGAGGAAAAACCGATGCAGGTATTAAGTTCACTGAAAAGTGCGAAACAGCGCCATCCGGACTGTAAAATTGTCCGCCGTCGCGGCCGTATTTATGTGATTTGTAAGTCCAATCCGCGTTTTAAAGCCGTGCAGGGGTGATTATGACAGCTAAATCAGTTCTCCCGTTACTGTTACTGGCGGGATTATTCAGCGGTACGGCAGCAGCACACGGTCATCACCATGATAAACCGCAGACAGAAGCACAGCGCAAGGCAGCAGAGGGTGTTTTTGCGGATAAGGATGTGAAAGACCGGCAACTGAGCGACTGGGATGGCGTCTGGCAGTCTGTGGCGCCTTACCTCGCCAGCGGTGAGCTGGATCCGGTGATGCAGGCGAAAGCCGCGAAGAACGGGGATAAAACCGCAGAAGAGTATCGCGCTTATTATACAAAGGGCTATAAAACCGATGTGGATATGATTGGTATTGAAAATAATATCATCGAATTCCATCACGGGGATAAGGTGGATCAGTGTGAGTATCAGTATGCCGGTTACCGGATACTGAATTATACCTCCGGCAAGAAAGGGGCGCGTTATCTGTTTGAGTGTAAAGATAAAAACAGCCATGCACCGAAATATATCCAGTTCAGCGACCATATCATTGCACCGGAAAAAGCGGGTCATTTCCACCTCTATATGGGTAATGAATCCCAGGAAGCACTGCTGACTCAGCTGGATAACTGGCCGACATATTATCCTTATACGATGAGCGGAAAAGATATCGTTCACGAAATGCTTCATCACTGACAGAAAAGCGAAAGCAGCACTGCAATATAAAACCAACAGCCCGGAAACTGATGTTGTTTCCGGGCTGTTTTGTTATTTCATTAATAAATTAATATAAAACTTGATTAATCGTGTCAGTTCAAAATAAAATAAGAATAAGCGATTCAGCAGAGAGGGTTAAGCGGAGTTGCGGCAATCAGAATCCGATCTTTTTTATTTCTGGTATAGCTTTTTTTGTTTGATATGTATCACGATATTTATGTAATGGCAAAATGCCCGTTTCAGTTATTTCCCGCTAAAGTCATGAAAACAAACACATGTTTGTTATTGTGACAACTGTGATATAACAGATTGATAGATATGCGTATTATTTTTTAAATTAATCACCTTTTTTTGAAGGTTATTACGTTGTGTTTTTTATTTTATTTTTGATGATATAAAAAACATGATCTCCCTCCTGTTTTTATGCTGAAAACCCACTCATCTCATTTTACGATCATTACTTAAATTCCGGCGAAATCTTTATTTCATCGCTTTACTTTGTTGCGGACAAAAAATAAAACAAGCACATGTTTAATAACCAACAAGTGTCCGCTTATGACCAGTCGAGAAAAACAAATCCTTCAGATCCTCCGGCGTGACCCGCTCATTCCGCAGCAGGAACTGGCCGGCGTATTAGGTATCAGCCGCTCTGCGGTGGCCGGACATATCATGAATCTGATGAATAAAGGCTACATCAAGGGTAAGGGATACATCCTCTCCGAGCACCGCTACGTGGTGACTGTCGGTTCAGCCAATATGGATGTTTGTGGTTATTCTGACCTGAATCTGGTGTATGAAGATTCTAATCCCGGTCATATCAAATGTTCACCCGGCGGGGTCGGGCGCAATATCGCCCAGAATATTGCCCTGCTGGGCTGTGAATCTCATTTTATCTCCGTTATCGGTGATGATTTCTACGGTAACACCCTGTATGAACAGGCAAAACTGGCCGGTGTAAATGTCAGTAATCTGCACCGCCTGCACGGGGAAACCACGTCAACCTACCTGTCACTGCTGGATCCGCAGGGTGAGATGATCACCGCCATTAATGATATGCGCATCCTGGAAAAACTGACACCTGCATTACTGGCGACCTCCCGCGACCTGATCCGGCACGCTGGTGTGCTGGTGGCGGACTGCAATCTCTCAGAAGGCGCGCTGGAGTGGCTGTTTACCAATGCCGGCAATGTACCGGTCTTTGTCGATACGGTTTCCGCGTTCAAGGCAAACAAAATCAAGCCGTGGCTCAGCCATATCCACACCCTGAAACCCAACCGCTTTGAGGCGGAAATTCTCACCGGTATCAAAGTGGAGAATAAACAGGATGTGGTGCGTGCCGCCAATGCATTGCATGAACAGGGCGTGCAGCGTATCGCCCTGAGTATGGGCGGCGAGGGCGTTTATTACAGCGAAGCGGACGGTGAAAACGGCTGGTCGAAGCCGTTCAGTGTCCACATTGTCAATGTGACCGGTGCCGGTGACGCCATGATGGCCGGTCTTGCCCGCTGCTGGCTCGAAGGTGAGCCGTTGTCACAGAGTATCCGTTTTTCCCAGGGCTGCTCCGCCCTGACGCTCGCCAGCGAGCTGACAAATAATCCCGGTCTGTCAAAAGACAGTGTTCACAAACTAATGGAATCACAAGCATGAAAACTCAACAACTGAACGCAGAATATCTGGATATTTCCCCTGAGGTTGCACAGGCGCTCGCGGAGAAAAAGCCGGTTGTGGCACTGGAATCCACCATTATTTCTCACGGTATGCCGTACCCGGACAACGTGAAAATGGCACTGGAAGTGGAACAGCGTATCCGCGACAACGGTGCGATCCCTGCGACGATTGCGGTGATTAACGGCCGTATGAAAGCGGGTCTGTCTCATGACGAGATTGAGATGCTCGGTAAAGAAGGCCACAAGGTCATGAAAGTGAGCCGCCGCGACCTGCCGTTTGTGATCGCTCAGGGCATTCACGGTGCAACAACCGTGGCCTCCACCATGATTATCGCGGAAATGGCCGGGATTGCTGTTTTTGCCACCGGCGGGATCGGCGGGGTGCATCGCGGTGCGGAACACACCTTTGATATCTCAGCAGATTTACAGGAACTGGCGCAAACCAACGTGGCGGTTGTCTGTGCGGGTGCCAAATCCATTCTGGATCTGGGGCTGACCTCGGAATATCTGGAAACTTACGGTGTGCCGGTTGTCGGCTATCAGACGGATAAATTACCGGCTTTCTTCTGCCGTGAAAGTGAATTCCCGGTCACTATCCGTATGGAAACGCCGGAAACCGTGGCAAAAGCACTGCACGCCAAATGGGCGACCGGCCTGAACGGCGGCATGGTGATTGCCAACCCGATCCCGCATGAATTTGCGATGCCGGAAGAAACCATCAACAGCGCGATCGCACAGGCGGTACGCGAAGCGGATGAGCAGGGTATCAACGGCAAAGCAAGCACGCCGTTCCTGCTGGCCCGCGTGGCGGAGCTGACCGGCGGTAACAGTGTGAACTCCAACATTGAGCTGGTCTTTAACAACGCGAAATTGGCAGCCCGTATCGCGTCCGCTTATCAGCAACTGTAAGCGGCTGACCGGTAACCGGTCATAACAACTGATGAAACATATGACCCGGTAAGGTGCTGATCTCACAATCAGCCTTTACCGGGCATTGCAGCATACAACTGATGAGTATAATAACCACGGGGCCGGATTATGGATATATTACGGAGTTTGGCGGGGATCGGCGTCTTATTACTGATAGCATTTCTCTTTTCGGTGAATAAGCGGAAAATCAGTCTGCGCACTGTCGGCGCGGCACTGCTGTTACAGGTGGCACTCGGTGCCATCATGCTGTATATCCCGGCGGGGAAATGGTTTATTCAGACCATCGCATCGGGTGTGAATAATGTTATCGCCTACAGTGATGCGGGCAGCGCCTTTATTTTCGGCAGTCTGGTCGGCCCGAAAATGGATGTGTTATTTGATGGCGCCGGGTTTATCTTCGCATTCCGCGTATTGCCGGCCATTATCTTTATCACCTCACTGATTGCGATTTTGTATTACCTCGGCATTATGCGCTGGGTGATTAATATTCTGGCATATGTCTTCCAGAAGACCATGAAAATCAGCAAGATCGAATCTTTTGCGGCAGTAACCACCATTTTCCTCGGTCAGAATGAGTTACCGGCGGTACTGAAGCCATTCGTCAGCAGGATGAATAATAATGAATTATTCACCGTTATTTGCAGCGGCATGGCTTCCATTGCCGGATCAATGCTGGTGGGCTACGCCGGACTGGGCGTGCCGATTGAATATCTGCTGGCAGCGTCTCTGATGGCGATTCCGGGCGGGATCTTATTTGCGCGGATGTTAAGCCCGGCGACACAGGAATCCACCGTGGAATTCACGGAAATTTCTTTCAGTGAAAAACGTCCGGCCAGCATTATTGAGGCTGCGGCGGGCGGTGCAATGCTCGGGCTGAAAATTGCGGTCGGTGTGGCGACAGTGGTACTGGCGTTTGTGGCACTGATTGCCCTGATTAACGGGCTGATTGGCGGCCTCGGCGGCGTTATGGGTTTTGAGGGGATCAGCCTGCAAAGCCTGTTCGGTTATATTTTCTCGCCACTGGCGTATCTGATGGGCGTGAGCAGTGAGCATATTGCGCTGGCGGGCAGTCTGATCGGTGAAAAACTGGCGATCAACGAGTTCGTGGCTTATTTGGATTTCTCTCCGCATTTACAGGACGGCACACTCGATGCCAAAACCATTGCCGTGATCTCCTTTGCGTTATGCGGTTTTGCCAACTTCGGTTCGATTGCCGTGGTGGTCGGGGCGTTCAGTGCGGTAGCACCGGAGCGGGCTTCTGATATCGCCCGTGTCGGGGTCCGTGCATTGCTGGCGGCAACATTATCCAACCTGATGAGCGCGACGATTGCCGGGTTATTTATCGGTCTGGCGATGGCGCCGGGTGTCTGACCTGTTCAGATAAATTCCCGGGATTCACAGGCGCTTCTGCAAAAGGAAGCGCCTGTTACCAGCTGATACGATTCAATTTTTTTTATTCCGCTTAAGACCGCGTCAGGTCAAAAAACCAAATCCCGCTCCCCGTTAAAGTAAAAAAATCCGGTAACCTTGTTGCGCGTGTGTTATTGCTTTCCTGCATCCGCAGAATTTGACCCGCCCCGCAAAATGACCATAAAACAGACTAAGAAAGGCCGGATGTGCCCGGTTATTGCATGGTTACCAACACTGAAAACTGGAAAGCGATAGGTGAACATGAACAAATGTATAGTTGCGGACAGCCAGAAATGCATCGGATGTCACGCCTGCGAAATTGCCTGCGTTGTCGCGCATAATGATCACCACTGGCCACATGACAGCCGTGATTACGCTCCCCGTATCCGCGTCATGTTCAAAGAGAATGACAGCCTTGCTGTCACCTGCCGTCAGTGTGAAGACGCCCCTTGTGCCGCCGCCTGTCCGGTGGATGCCCTGTATATGGCGGACAATATTGTCAAACTGGATCAGGAAAAATGCATCGGCTGTAAAAGCTGTGTGCTGGTCTGCCCGTTCGGGGCGATGGAAATGGTGATGACGTTTGATCACTCACTCGAACTGGCGCAAAAGTGCGATTTATGTGATACCACCGGCGGCTCGCCCGCGTGTGTGGCTAACTGCCCGACCAGCGCACTCAGCATCCTGGATGAACATAAACTGGTGATTCTGCGCAATGACCGTCTGATGCGGGCAGCCACCGGGGCATACAACCGTGCCCGTCAGTCTGAAATTCGTTTTGAGATCCTCAAACGTCCGCCGCGGGAAGGAACACAAAAACAGAGTGCGGCGCTGCGCAAAAATCATTTCGGTGAAATTTATATCGGGCTGAATGAACAATGTGCCGGTTATGAAAGTGAGCGCTGCCTGTACTGCTCACAAAAAGCGATGTGTAACCTGTCATGCCCGCTGCACAATTCTATTCCTGATTTTGTCCGTCTGGTGCGCGAAGGCAAAATTATTGAGGCGGCGGAGCTGAGCAACTCGACCAGTTCACTGCCGGAAATCTGCGGCCGGGTCTGCCCGCAGGACAGATTGTGCGAAAGCCGCTGTACGCTGCGTAACCACGGCGGTGCGGTAACCGTGGGAAATATCGAACGTTATATCACCGATACGGCCTTTGAGATGGGCTGGCGGCCGTCGGTGGCGGAGGATGTGGTTCCCCGCCCGGAACGTGTTGCGATTATCGGTGCCGGTCCTGCCGGACTGGGATGTGCGGATGTGCTGACCCGTGCCGGGGTGAAAGCGGAAGTGTTTGAGCGCCATCCTGAAATCGGCGGCCTGCTGACTTTCGGTATCCCGCCGTTCAAGCTGGACAAACAGCTGATGGCGCAGCGGCGGCAGATTTTCACGGATATGGGGATCACTTTCCATCTGAACTGTGAAATCGGTAAAGATATCCCGTTCAGCCGCCTGATGAATGACTATGATGCGGTGCTGCTGGGCGTCGGCACCTACGGCATGATGAAAGCCGGGCTGGAGCATGAGGATTCCCCGGGCGTGGTACAGGCGCTGCCGTTCCTGATCGCCAGTACCCGTGAGGTGATGGGGCTGCCGGTGGCGGATGAATATCCGTGGATTGATGTGGAAGGGAAAAAAGTAGTGGTGCTCGGCGGTGGTGATACCGCGATGGACTGCGTGCGTACGGCCGTCCGCCGTGGTGCTGAGAGTGTTATCTGCGCCTACCGCCGTGATGAGGCCAGTATGCCGGGTTCGAAGAAAGAAGTGGTTAATGCCCGCGAGGAAGGCGTGGAATTCCTCTATAACGTGCAGCCGCAGTTTATTGACCGCAACGGGGAGGGCGCTGTCACTGGTATCGGGCTGATCCGTACCCAGCTCGGTGATCCGGGGCCGGATGGCCGCCGCCGTCCGAAACCGGTGGAAGGCTCTGAATTTATCCTCGGTGCGGATGTGCTGATTATGGCATTCGGTTTTCAGTCGCATCCGATGCCATGGCTCAGTGGTTATAATGTTCAGCTGGATAAATGGGGACAAATTAAAACCGGCGGTAATGGCCGCATGAGCAACCAGACCTCCAATCTGAAAATCTTTGCTTCCGGTGATGCGGTGCACGGCGCAGATCTGGTGGTCACCGCCATGGCAGCAGGTCGTCAGGCTGCCCGCGAAATGCTGGATATGTTCGATGAACAGGCTCAGGCACCACAGGCCATGGTCAGTAACGCATAACAGACAGCAGTAAAAACAAAACCGCGATAATTATTAATGACAATTATCGCGGTTTTTTTACGGGTAAAAATCAGAACGATCAGATAACGCGTTTGTTCTCCGCGCTCATGGCCATATCCGGCAGGTCACGCTCTGCATCGGGGATATCCAGCATCGCTTCCAGCTCGTCTGCCAGCATATCCGGCTCTTCCTCATTGGCCGCACTGCGCTGTTGTCCGACAGGGATCAGCAGATTCAGGATAATGGCGGTCAGACCGCCGACACAAATCGGGTTCTCGGCCAGGATATATAAAGACGGCGGCAGGATACTGAAAATTTGCGGGTCATAGGAAACACCCAGTCCGAGACCCAGGGATGTTGCCACTATCAGCGTTTCGCGGCGGCGCAGGCCGTTGGAGATAATAATACGCAGCCCGGCGATGGCGATCATCGAGAACATCAGTGTCATCGCACCGCCCAGTACCGGCGCCGGAATGGTGGTAAAGAACCAGCCGATCCCCGGGAACAGGCCGAGGAACACCAGGATCACCGCAATAAAGCGCCCGATATAGCTGGAGGCCACGCCGGTCATCTGGATCACGCCGTTGTTCTGGGCAAAGGTGGTCAGCGGCAGAGAACCGAGGGCTGAGGCGATAACGGAAACCACACCATCTGCCATCACACCGCCTTTCAGCCTGTTCTGATACACCTCACCTTTAATCGGCTGGTTGGATACCATGGCGGTTGCCGTCAGGTTACCGACCGCCTCCAGCACACTGAGGATATAGATAATGGCAACCACCAGGAACTGGGTGAAATTAAATGAAAAGCCGAATTTAAACGGCACCGGTACGGTAATAAAGGCCATGTTCTGATAGGTGCTGAAATCCACCAGACCGAGAAACAGTGAGGCAATGTAGCCTGCCACGAGGGCAATCGCGATACCGCCCATCCGCAGCAGCGGGCTTTTGCAGCAGTTAAAGCCGATTACCACCAGCAGAACCAGCAATCCCACGCCGATATTTTCATAGTTGCCGTATGTGCCTGCCGATTTGGCGGAGAACCCGCCGCCGAAGTCGATAATCCCGACCTTAATAAGGCTCAGACCGATCATCAGCACCACCACGCCGCTGACCGTCGGGGTAATTATCCGGCGCAGATAAGGCAGAACAAAAGAGGAACCGACAACCAGGAAAGCACCGGCGAAAGAAACACCGAGCAGAGAAGATAAAATCAGCTCTTCATGGATTCCGTCACTGCGCATGGCTGTACCGATAGCAATCATGGCAGTGACAAATGAAAAATTGACCGACTGAATGGATAACAGGCCGGAGCCCATCGGTCCGTAACGGTGAACCTGTATCCAGGTACCGATTCCGGAGGCAATCATCACCATCGATACCAGATAAGCCGTGGTATCGGCAGATAAATCCAGTGCTTTGCCCACAATCAGGGCAGGCATGACCATCGGAACAAACAGAGCCAATAAATGGGTAACCGCACCAAGAAGGGCCTGGAAAAACGGGGGTTTGTCGTCCAGCTGATAGATTAGATCAGAGGTTGGATGATTGAGATCTGACATCCTTCTCTCCTTTTATAATAAATGGAATGAGAGGTCATACGTCGGCCTCAGCGGATCGTTGGTACAGGGAGTAAAGCAATAACTGAACCAGCGGCGCGACAAAGAAACAGAAATGTGAGAGAACTCTTAAATCACCGGTGATTTGTGAAATATATCACCCGGTATTTGCGAAAGGCTTTCCGCGGTGGTCAGCAGGGCGGATAAAAAGAGGGGCAAACAGGATTTATGCAGTATGAGAATGATATCCTCTCATTTTGATAATGAAACGGTAATGATAATAGCGGTTCCGGAACCGGAGGGCCGGTAAAGTGAGACTATTCCCGGGATAGCTCTGTTGATCGATTTTATTTAAATAAGATATTTCTATTTTCAGTTAATGGAATTATATTAGGAATTGGTTTATTAAATGAAGAAAGGTAATTAAAAATGTATTATCATCTTAAATAATATGGCCGGAGGTTAACAGAGCTTACGTGGTGTTACTGTGAATAATGATTTAAATTAATGTGTTGTTGTTGCCATTTTGTTGCATTGTAACTATGTCATTATATGTTGCAAAAAAAAGAATGCGGTAACCCTGATTATATTTTTATTATAATCAATAAATTATGTGTATTTTGATAAGAACGCTGTTTACGCATAAAATGAGTTTTATCCTAAAAACATAAAAATGTCTCAGGAAATAATTTGGCCTTAAATTTTATCAGAATAATCATATGATCCGTATTTCTGGTTTTTTTATCTTCATTTGGTCTTTTTTTTTGGCTTTTTGTATTGCAATGGTGGTTGTGGTTGTTTTTTTATTTCACGAGAGAAAAAAGAAGAAATATTAATAAAAGAAATAACGACGGGAAAATGACGACTTGCGTATAAAGCTAATCCATTTCTTATTGACGATATATTTTATGATGATAGTCTTTAGCGGTAATAAGAGATGTTATTTACATATATCTTATATAAGAGATGTGAAGAACCAGATTTAAATTGAGTGTTTTCCTATTGGTCTTTGGGTTTTTTAAATGTAAATTGATATTGTGTTCACGTTATTACCCTCAGATTTAATGACGTGCCTGAGTATTTTTTATAATGTCACGCCGGATGTGAATTATAAATTAGTATTAATGCATTTCACTGAAACATTAAAAATTGCAGTTATTACAGATGTTTCTTATAACAGGAACGTTATAAGCAAATATGTCCGCAAGGATGCGAATATAACCTGACCGACACGTTATTATCTTAAAAAATAAAGGAATTATTTTTTAATGATTTAGCAGGATATAAGGATATATCTCTCAGGGACATAAACGGAAGTTACCGGACAAGGTCGTCCGGTGTAAACGGACTTACCACACGGATGTATTATCAGGGAGCCTGTGTTTTATCACCACAGGTAATAAACGGATTTGCCCCGGGAAGGGGACGGTAAAAGGAATTTACCGTTACAGGGAAGTAAGAGCTGACAGGTGTCATGCCCTGATGCTCTGATGAAAATGGATTTTCACTGAAGTGCGCATGACAAATCAGAGTAGTTAAGTGTTGTTAGTATAAGGTAAAACATCGGTAATTATGGCGACCCTGTTGACGGAATACAGCAAGGTCGCCAATTTTTTTTCTGTCAGCCGGCGTTTTTCAGACGTTTTACCGCCTCCTCCAGCAGTGAACGCGGCGTGCCGAAGTTAATCCGCAGATATTGTTCACCATCCGCCACATAGTGACTGCCGTCCTCAACCACCACGCCGGTTTTACGGGCGTATTCGAGTGTCAGATCCGTTGCTGTGCGTCCGGTGGCACTGATATTAATCCAGGCGAGATAAGAGGATTCCGGCTGCATCATCTGCCAGTCCGGAAAATAATCCGCCACGGCCTGTGCCAGATAATCCGCGTTGCCTCTCAGATAATTATTCAGTTCATCCAGCCAGTCCGTGCTGTTGTTATAAGCCTCAATAATGCCCCATATCCCGAACAGATTAGGTGAGGTAATCGAGTTTTTCTCCAGCTGACGCCGGAACTGTGCCCGCAGTGCCGGGTCCGGAATGATGCTGTAAGAGGTTTTCAGTCCGCCGAGATTAAAGGCTTTATTCGGGGACGTCAGGAGGATCAGGTTCTCCGGCGCGGCACATCCCGGGCGCAGACAGCCGGTGAAGCTGCCGTACAGCACATGTTCCGCATGCACTTCATCAATCACCAGCAGCACACCGTATTGCAGACACAAATCTGATACCTGTTTGATCTCTGCCGCCGTCCAGATACGGCCGGACGGGTTGTGCGGCGAGCAGAACAGCCAGACTTTCGGCTTGTGCTCGCGCATTTGCGCCTCAATATGCTCAAAATCAAGATGATAGCGGTTATTTCGTGCCACCAGCGGGTTGGTCAGCACCGTGACATTCTGCCGGATCACCGCGTGGGCGAACGGATCATAGACCGGTGTGTTCATCATCACACAGTCGCCGGGCTGACAAAATGCCTGCACCAGGTAGTGCAGGGTGGACACGGTGCCGTAACTGAGTGTAACCCATTCCGGCTTAACCGTGACCTGATGGCGCTGTGCCTGAAAGCGGACCACCGCATCGTAAAATTCATCAAAGCACCAGGTGTAGCCGAAGGTACCGTGCTGTGCCACCTGTGTGAACCTCTCAATCACCGCGGGCGGGGATTTGAAATCCATATCGGCTATCCACAGCGGAATGAAATCCTGCGGGACATCCCCGAAGCGGGAGCAGACATACTGATGATCCCATTTCCGGCAGCGGTCACTTTTGCGCTCAATTATTTCATCAAAATTGTACATGCTCAGTTCCTGTTAAATTAAGGCTTCAATACCGGATTTCACACTCTGCACCTGCGGGCCGATAATCACCTGCACACTGTGGGCATCCAGTACCACAACGGAGAGTGCACCGGCATCTTTCAGTGTTTTCTGATCCACCTTATCCATATCTTTCACTACCAGACGCAGGCGGGTGATACAGTTATCCAGAGAATCAATATTCTCTTTGCCGCCGAGTGCGGTGAGGATCAGATTGTGATCGTATTTGGCTTTGCCGCGCGCTTTTGTATTGGCTTTCACTGCCTGTTCCGCCCCGTCAGCGGCATCTTCACGGCCCGGCGTTTTGACATCATGTTTCAGAATGTACCAGCGGAAGACAAAGAAGTAGATAGCGAACCAGATAATCCCGACCGGGAACACCAGATACCATTTGGTCGCCGTTCCCTGCATGATGCCGAAGATCAGCAGATCCAGTATCCCGCCGTCAGTGTTACCGATCGTCACGCCAAGCAGCGCCATCACCAGCAGGGCAAGACCGGACATAATAATGTGGAAGATATAGAGTACCGGCGCGATAAACAGGAACAGGAACTCAATCGGCTCGGAAATTCCTGTGACGACAGAAACCAGAACCCCGGACAGTAATAATCCTTTGATCACCGGACGGTTCTCCGGTTTTGCGGTGCGGTAAATAGCGTACGCCACCGCCGGCAGACCAAAGATAAAGGTCGGCATAAAGCCCTGAGACAGGAAAGCGGTAACATGCGGGCTGAACGGCAGTCCGGCTTTCAGTTCGGCGTAGAAAATATTCAGCGCTCCGGCAATCTCATAGCCGTCAACAAATTCCGTGCCGCCGGCCGGGGTAAAACGCACCATTGCCAGCAGAATATGATGCAGTCCGAACGGTTTGAGCAGCAGCACACCGACACCGTACAGGAACGGGCCGAAAACATCTGTGCTCTGAATGATATGGCCGATCCCGGCAATTCCCATTGCCACATATTTCCACAGGAACGGGATCGCCAGGCCGACAAGAGACATCGTCAGTGCGGTGATAATCGGCACAAAACGGATGCCGCCGAAAAACGCAAAAGCATCATGCAGAACGGTATCCTGGAAACGCTCATGCAGAAAATAGGTGATAACACCGACCACAATCCCGCCCAGCACACCCATTTCGAGTGTCTGAATACCGAGAACCACGGATTGCCCGACCTGCTTCATCATCGCCGGGTCGGAAAGCTGGTGGGTGACGGTCAGGTAATAATTGATGCTCATATTCATCAGCATATAGCCGACAAACCCGGCAAAGGCGCCGACCGCCTTGTTACGGTTTGCCAGGCCGAACGGAATGGCCATCGCAAACATCACCGGCAGATAGGTAAAGGCAAAACCGCCTACCATCGCCATAAATCCGAAGGTCAGCTGGACAAACTCATTGCCGAGAAACGGAAAACTGCTGATAGCGGAAGGACTGGTAACTGAACTGCCTATCCCGAGTAATAACCCCATGAAAGCCAGTAATGAGACGGGAAACATAAAGGTTTTCCCGAGACTTTGAAAAAATTCCCAGAGTTTGGATTTAAACGACTTTTCCTGCGACATCGTAGGGTACTCCTCAGCTTCTTTATAATTTATTGGTTAAGGGGTGTTACGGAACAGTCTTTTTTATTGTTGTTTTTTATTATTTTTTCGCAGATGAAAAAGGCGGCACTGCGGGGGAACACAGTGCCGCCTGACGGGTTACAGAAGCTGACCTTCCGCACCACAGACTCTGATTTTATCGCGGACAACCGCTTTCATCGCATCCATGCCGACCCGCATGTAATAGCGCGGATCATTGCCGTCCGGATTTTCCGCAAACCACGCGCGGACCGCCCCGGCAAAGGCAATTTTCAGCTCAGTGGCGACATTAACTTTGCACACCCCCAGCTCAATGGTGCGGCGGACATCCGCATCCGGCACATCACTTGCGCCGTGCAGCACGAGAGGGATATCCGTGATACTGCGGATTTTTTCCAGCCGGGCGAAATCGATTTTCGGACGGCTGGTATACAGACCGTGAGCGGTGCCGATAGCGACTGCCAGGCTGTCGATGCCGGTCAGTTGTGCGAAACGGCGTGCTTCTTCCGGGGAGGTCAGAAAGGCGCTTTCCGCATCCACATCCATATCGTCCTCGACGCCGCCGAGACGGCCGAGTTCCGCTTCCACGCTGCAGTCCTGACTGTGGCAGAAATCCACCACGGATTTGACCAGCGCGACATTCTCCTCAAACGGGAAATGGCTTCCGTCGATCATGGCACTGCGCACGCCCTGGCCGACTTTGGTGCGGATATCGTCAAGGGTTTCGTGATGGTCAAGATGCAGCGCGACCGGCATGGAAAACGAGCGGGAATAGGCATCACACAGAGCATAGATCTCCGGGAAACTGATGTGCTTAAAGGTGCCCGGCGTGCCCGCCAGAATCACCGGTGCGCGCAGTTCCGCACAGGCTTCCAGAATGGCCTGAATCGTTTCGGCGTTATGAATATTAAACGCCGGAACCGCATAGCCGTTGGTTTGTGCGTGTGTGAGCAGATATTTGGTTGAGATGATCCCCATGATTACGCTCCTGTGTTCTGGTTATTGAAGGGGTGAATAATCACGCCCTGAACAACGCGGTTAACGGTTCCGCTGGCAGACGGGGTATCCGGTGTGATACCGGTTCTGACGGACTGACCGAGGGCAAATAATTGAGCATACGGCAGGAAACAGAACAGCAGTTCCGCGTCACTGAGGGCGTCACCGGCAGGCAGATAGCAGTGTGTTCCGGCACTGATGGCGTCATCCGGCAGATCGGCGATTGCCACGACCTGTCTGGCTATCCGGTCGCGGCGCAGTTCGGCCAGCAGATCCAAATCATACTGACGGGTGTAAGGCTGGTTTGAGATGTACACCACCACGAGGGTGTCGCCATCGACCAGTGATTTAGGGCCGTGACGGAAGCCGGTCGGGGTGTCATAAAAGGCGGCGATTTGCCCGGCAGTCAGTTCCAGCAGTTTGAGGGCGGATTCCCGCGCCAGCCCCTGAAAGCTGCCGCTGCCGAGGTAAACCACGCGCTTAAAAGTATCATTGCCCGGCAGAATCTGTTCACTGCTGCCATGCGCGACAAGAATATCCCGGGCCCGCTGTGCGACAACGGCAAAACGTTCGGTGCTGAACGTCTGCGGGGCAAGGGCGGCGAGGCAGCTGCACATCATGGAGGTGATGCTGCTGGTCATGGCAAAGGCTTTGTCATTAGTCTGCGGCGGCATCAGCAGGGCAAAACCGTTATCACTGCCCTGTACGCGCTGATACAGATGACCGTCTTTGTTACAGGTGATCACCAGGTGAGAACAGCGGGCAATACACTGATTAGCAAGATCAAATGCAGCAACACTTTCCGGACTGTTACCGGAGCGGGCAAAGGAAACCAGCAGTACCGGCTGCTGTTCAGGCAGATAATCCGCCGGATTGGTCACGATATCGGTTGTCGGGATAGCGCTGACATTTTTACCGGTCAGGCGGCGCAGTACGGGAGAAATCATCTCGCCGATAAAAGCGGAGGTCCCGGCACCGGTCAGAATGATGCGCAGGTTGTCCTGCGCCAGCAGCGGTGCCAGAAAGGCATCCAGTTGTGCGCGTTGTGTGTCGATTGAGTGTAATGCACTCATCCAGCAATCCGGTTGCTGGCGGATCTCCGTTTCCGTCCAGGTGGAATAGCGGGGTGTGGCGGCAGAAAGAGGGTCGTGCATAGCTTCATCCTTTACATGACGTTCAGCCGAAAGTGAAATGAATCAAAAGATCGTACGATCGGTCATTGCCTTTCGGTTGGTTTCGTTTTGAGGTTTCACTTCAATTTACAGTAAGGAAAACAAAGGATCAATGCAGTAATAAAAAGAAAACGAAAAGTGTGATTTGCACCACAGGTGAAATGATTAAGCTGTTGTTTATTAGATGGTTATATAAAAACTTCCGGCGGAAAACACAAGGAAAAGAAAGGCGCAGGGAGAACTGCGCCTCATAATGAAAGGAAATCAGCGTACCGGCTGTCCGTGGATCCAGGTTTGTATTACCTGCCAGTCACTGTTCAGATCATTGAAATGCGCCCGTTTCCCGGGGGAGATACTGCCGTGCGTCGCGGTGATTCCCAGCAGTTGCGCCGGTTGCAGGGAGGCCATGCGGATGGCGGTTTCCGGTAGTGTACCGGTAGCGCTAATCATCCTGCTGACGGCGTCATCCAGTGCCAGAGTACTGCCGGCGAGGCCGCCGGAGGCGGTCCGGACAATGCCCGCTTTCATGGTGACATCATGGCCGCAGATATCATAAATGCCGTCCGGTTGCCCGGCCGCCCGCATGGCATCGGTGATCAGCACCGTGCGGTGCGCGGCACACTGACAAACAATCCGCATCACTGCCGGGTGGACATGATGCCCGTCAGCGATCAGCTCCAGCCAGGCGCGCGGGTCGGATAATCCTGCTCCCGCCATGCCCGGTTCGCGGTGATGCAGGCCGGTCATGCCGTTGAAACAGTGAACCAGCCCGTCAGCCCCGGCATCGAGAGCCGCCAGAGTCTGCTCATACGTGGCGGCACTGTGGCCGAGCATCACATTCAGCCCGCGCCGTTTCAGGTGACGGATAGCATTCAGCGCCTCCGTTTTTTCCGGTGCCAGCGCGACCACTTTCAGTGTGCCTTCCGCATCGGCAATCAGGGTATCCAGCTCACTGATGTGTAATTCACGGAACAGCTCCGGTGAGTGTGCGCCTTTGTTCTGTGGTGTGAAATACGGGCCTTCCAGATAACTGCCGAGCACTTCCGCCACCGGTTCTGTTATCGTCTGCTGCTGACAGTAGCGGGCGATCCGCGCGAGAGTGCTGCGCAGATCCGGCAACGGAGCGGTCACGGTGGTAGCAAGCCAGGCGGCGACGCCCTGTTGTGCCTTAAATACCGCAATAGTTTTCAGTGCCTGCGGATTATCATCCATCACATCCATACCCTGTCCGCCGTGGACATGGGTATCAATATAGGCGGGGCAGAGCTGCTCAGCGTCAAACTGTGTCTCTTTTGCCGCCAGCGGTGTGATAGCGGTAATAATGCCGTCTGACACCACCACCGCCTGATTTTCCCGCCAGCCGTATTCTGTCAGTACACGACGGGCGCGGATTTGCTGAATCATATGCCTTCGTCCTCCGTTTCACAGCAGCGTTCCCGCTGTAATTCATCCGTCAGACTGGTTAATCCCCGGTGCCCGCAGGCCAGAG
This sequence comes from Morganella sp. BCCO 40_0007, assembly GCF_032989665.1. Lineage (NCBI taxonomy): Bacteria > Pseudomonadati > Pseudomonadota > Gammaproteobacteria > Enterobacterales > Morganellaceae > Morganella > Morganella sp. BCCO 40_0007. Next base: position 27,770 of record NZ_JAVBIN010000006.1, read on the forward strand.
CTTCACGGCGGAAATCGGCCGGAGAGAGAGAATCCCGCTCCAGCGCCATTTCCAGCAGCAGCTGAAGGTTGGTGCCGGTGATTACTTCGCGGTCTTCCCGGCCCTGTGATAGTGTGGCCGCCACCCGGAACGGGGTGCCGCCGAGGATATCGGTCAGGAAAATTACGCTGTCGCAGTGTGACATCAGCGCCAGTGCGGCTTCCAGTTCCTGTGTCAGACGGGCGGTGGTGGATTCTGCCGGAAAATCAATTGCTGCAAAATCGTCCTGTTCCCCGATAATCTGTAACATGGCTTTTTCCAGTCCGGAGGCAAAGCCCCCGTGACCACATAAAATAATTCCCGGCATCAGTTGCTCCTCTTTATTACAGGAAATGGGCGAATTTGCCGATGATACCCAGCGCCACCGTCAGCACGATCAGACGCAGCGGGCTCCAGCCGCGGCGTACCAGCCAGAACATTGACAGGGTGTAGACCAGCGGCAGAAAAGCAGGCATCAGCTTATCAATCACATCACTCTGTAATTTGACCACTGCATCACCGGCGGTAATTTCCAGCGTGGTTGAAAGCCGGACATAAGTCGCCACCAGGGCACCGATCACGGTCATCCCGACAATCGAGGCCGCATGACCGACTTTTTTGGTGTTAGCCTTGATAAGCGGAATGGCGGCAACCCCCATCCGGTAAGCATAGTGCGCCAGGCCGAAACGCAGGCCGAAATGCACGACGTTAAACATTACCAGGAAGACCACTGCACCGAGAATAGAGCCCTGCAATGCGAGACTGGCACCAATCCCGCCGCAGATAGGCAGCAGTGTCAGCCAGAACATGGCATCGCCGATCCCGCCCAGCGGTGCGCCAACAGCAATTTTGGTACTCTGAATACTGTTCACGTCCTGTTTGGAACGTTCCATCGCCAGGATGATGCCGATAACAAAAGTCACCAGGAAAGGGTGGGTATTGAAGAATCCCATATGGCCTTTCATGGCGCGTGCCAGGTCACGTTTATTGGTGTGGATTTTTTTCAGTGCGGGCAGCAGTCCGTACAGCCAGCCCGCTGCCTGCATCCGTTCGTAGTTAAAGGAAGCCTGTAACAGCAGGGAGCGCCACGCGACTCTGTTGATATCCTTGCGGGTCAGTTCCGCGCCGGTGCTCTGGTCTTCATACACATCCTGATTACAGTCCGCAGGCAGTAAGGTTTCCGCTTCTGCGGCAGATGAATGATTTTTTTCAGATGCCATCTTCAAATTCCTCGTGTGACGGTTGTGCCGGTTCGCTTTCTGCCGGTTTGCGGACAAAATCGATCATTGCCATCGCCAGTGCGGCAGCGGCGATAGCCAGAACCGGTAACTGAAGCCAGGCGGCGCCGACGAATCCCAGAATGAAATAAGGAATGTAGGCATTTTTCATCATGATTTTCAGCAGGACGGCAAACCCGATGGCCGGCATAATGCCGCCCGCGACACCCAGCCCGTCAATTAACCGGGCAGGCAGCACATCAATCAGGGTTTTGGCGTGATCCGCCCCGAAATAGATCGGCAGGAAGGCACAGAGAAAATAGAATGTACCGAGCGCCAGCAGTGCGAGGTAGTTGATGCGCTCAATCCCCCGGGTATCCGCATTGGCCGCCATTTTGTCACAGCGGGACATCACACCGGACATCACCGAGAACAGGAAGGTGATCCCCATCTGCACCGCCACGGCAAACGGTACCGCAACACCGACCGCCACTTCCGGTTTGACGCCGGTGGAGATAGCAAAGGCCGTCCCGACAATGGTTCCGATAATGACGTTCGGCGGCTGGGCACCGGCCAGCGGTGCGAGTCCCATCCAGACCAGTTCCAGCGTCCCGCCGGTCAGTATCCCGGTATTGAGATCGCCGAGGATCAGGCCGACCACCGGCCCCAGCACCACCGGACGGTGAATGTGCGTGAGCCCGTTAAACAGATCCAATCCGGCAATAAAGGCTACCAGCCCGAGAGCGATAGCTTGTAACAGACTGATTTCCATACATGTATCCTCAGAGCAGTTTGAACAGATCCTGCGCCGGTTCTGTCGGTACACCCTGGATGTAGCAGGCAACACCGGCCTCGTTAAGCCCGCGGAATGCGGCGATATCCGCCTCATCCACAGACACTGTTTTGGCAATCTGACGCTTACCTTCGGTATAGTGAATATTGCCGACGTTAATACGTTCCACCGGAACACCGCCTTTCACCAGGGTCAGAAAATCTGCCGGGGTTTTGCAGACCAGCAGAATTTTCTGCCGATCCGCAGCTTTATGAATATTGTCGATCACTTTCTGCAGCGGCCAGAAGCGCACGGCAATCCCTTCCGTCAGCACCATTTCCATGAGGTTCTGCTGTAACGGATCTTCCGCGACCTCATCATTGGCGACCAGCACCAGATTGGCACCGGCAAATCCCACCCACTGGACACCAACCTGTCCGTGGATTAACCGTTCATCAATACGACTTAACACAATATTTGGCATGGCTGTTTCTCGCTCTTATCGGCAGGCATCGTGATAGTGACGCAGCACAGTCTGAATGTGCGCGATGATTAAGTCTTCCGGTGCGGCGGAAATCGTTCCGGCGCGTACCAGCGGATACTGTAACGGCAGATACTGGCTGATCAGCGGCAGCGGGATCGCGGTTTCCGTCAGGTTTTCCAGCAGACGGGCGACAGCCGCACTGATGGTGTCATCCGGCCAGTAATAGCGGATGCGATCAGAATAACTGTAGCTGCGGGCAAGGCGGCGGGTCAGCTCATCACCGGTGTAATAACTCTGCCAGTAGCCCGGTTTTTGCAGCATGACATCTTCCAGTACCTGACGCAGCCCGGAGCGTGCCGCCGGGGTAATAAGTTCATCTTCAATACCGGCAAGGGCATACAGGGCTTCACGCAGGGCAAAGGTCAGTCCGGGGCCGACTTTCAGAATCGCAAAGTGGTCATCCACCAGCTGACTGAGTGCCTGCGGGGTCTGGTAATCGGTGGAATGCGCCTCATACACCAAATGTTCATGAAGTGTGACCATCTCACTTAGTGCGCGGGCTTTCTCAGGCCGGTAATCAATGACATTATTGTGATCAAATTCCACGCCCGGCTGTACAACCAGCCCGGTAATGCGCGGCCAGATATCTGTGAGCTGATGGCGCGCAAAGGCGTCCTGATGCGCGGCGATAGTAGCGGATGCAGCCTGTGGTGTAGTGACTGCCAGCTCATTCAGTTCCTCGTGAGCGCCGCCCGGTACCGGGACTTCTGTACCAATCACATACACCAGATCGCGGACGCCGAAATGTTTTTCACAGGTTTCTTCCGCAATGACCGCCAGGCGGGCGGCACGTTGTGCGACAATCTCATCGGTCAGCGGAACCGGATCACCGGCGCAGGACATACTGCAATCGAGGTGAATTTTTTTGAATCCGGCGGCAACATAGGTGCGGATAAGCTCATCGGCTTTCGCCATGGCCTCTTCAGCGGGTTCGTTCTGCCAGCGGTTCGGGCCGAGGTGGTCGCCGCCGAGGATCAGCTGTTCGCGGGGAAAGTGATGTTCATCCGCCAGTTTCCACATAAAATCGCGGAAGTCTGCCGGTGTCATGCCGGTATAGCCGCCGAACTGATCGACCTGGTTGGAGGTCGCTTCAACCAGTAACGGCGTTTGTTGTTCACGGGCAAAACATACCGCTGCTTTCAGAACATACGGATGGGCGGAACAAACAGCATAAATTCCTGTTTTCTCCCCTTGTTTGTGGCGGGCAACGATATCAGTTAAAAGTTTCACTTTCCTCTCCTTACAGCCGGATTTGGTTTGTTTTTGTTTCGATGTCTGAATAACATACTGCTATAGAGAAAAAAGAAAACAAAATGAAAGCTTCCGGAATCCGGATCTGCATCACAAAAGAAATATAATGAAAGGGTCTGTTCCTGAGTCACCAGATGTTAACCCTTTTTATGGGCTTGCATTCTGTACAAAGAAAAGCGTTAATATACCAAACGAAATGAAACGAAAGATTTTTTAAATGAATGTTAAGGATAAAACCATGAACAGTCCGGATACCGGAACGGATAACCGGGTAATGGGAACGAGCGGGCGGCGTGAGCATATCATCCAGCTTCTGCGTGCCCATGGCAGTGTTCAGGTCAATGAGTTGTCGCAGCAGTTCCGTGTTTCCACGGTGACTATCCGCAATGATCTGGCTTTCCTTGAAAAGCAGGGGATTGCGGTACGTGCATACGGCGGCGCACTGATTTGTGAAGGCGTTGCGCCGGTCAGTGAACCGTCACTGGAAGATAAAAGCACCCGTCACACCACTATCAAGCGTAATATTGCATCGGTGGCAGCCGGGCTGATCCGGCCGGGGCAGCGTGTTATTCTGGATTCCGGTACCACAACCTACGAAATAGCCCGTCAGCTGCGCCATCATCAGGACACGATTGTGATGACCAACGGTATGAATGTGGCGAATGCACTGCTGGAAGCGCCCGGGGTGGAACTGCTGATGACCGGCGGACAGCTGCGGCGTCAGTCTCTCTCTTTTTACGGGGATCAGGCGGAGCAGTCATTACAGAATTATCACTTTGATATGTTGTTTCTCGGGGTGGATGCGATTGATCTTGAGCGCGGAATCAGCACACATAATGAAGATGAGGCACGGCTCAACCGGCGGATGTGTGAAGTGGCCGGGCATATTGTGGTGGTAACAGACTCCAGTAAATTTAACAGCTCCAGCCTGCATAAAATAATTGATACCCAGCGTATTGATACCATTATTACCGATGACGGTATTCCGGAAGCGAGCCTGACCGGGCTGCGCCGGATAGGAACAGAAGTGATTCTGGTGAAAGGGTAATAAAAAAAAGAGTATAAAATAGTGAGGATACCGAAGAAAGAAAAGGGATAATACGCTATAAGTTTATTATGTTTATTTTTCCGGTATCCGAGTGAATGATAAAAATACTGTTATCCGGCCTGTTATTATTTTATCCGCTAATTTCACCGGCAGTGACAGATGAATGTCAGGAAATATCTTTACGTACTAATACTGATGAATATGACACTGAACGTCATATTTACCGGGTGTCCTCTCCCGGACGTGCTTATTTCTATTCTGCGCCGGACCGCCGCTGTAAAAGTAAAAATAGTTTTCTGGTTAAAGGTGATTCAGTTATCGGTTATCAGACCACCGGTGATTATCTGCTGGGGGGATATATCAACAGCGAAGGTGAGCTGATTGACGGCTGGCTGGAATTATCTCAGCTGACAAAAACGAATCTCAGAATATCCCCGCTTGCGGAAGAAAAAGATGACGTAAACCGTAAACCGGAAAGAAAAACGGATAACCCGCTGTCAGATGAAGATTATCAGCTGACGGTTAATCAGATAGTACTTCGTCCCGGTGAACCTCTGAGTGAACTCAGCCGGAATATCGCAGAATATTACACGAAGGAACCTGAACTGGTATTTTCGGGTTATAGTAAAACCGGGAAAACAATGGGTGTGGTGATTCCTGAGCCGGGTATTTATGTATATGTTACAGAGGGGGTTAATAATAGCCGAGCTGAAGCGGTTGTCAGCCAGATTGTTATTCTTTCTGATAAGTATAAAACACATCGCGGAATTAAAACCGGTGATTCTGATTTTCTGATGTTTGAACGCTATGGTCTTCATAGCAGCTTTGATGCGGATGAGAACAGCGAATCATTTATTTATCACCACAGCAATATGAGTCTTATTTTTCAAACAGACAAAGAGAAAAAAATAACCCGTATCACCTATCTTCTGACCGCCCCGGGAAAGGAAAACTGCACAGTAAATCCGGTCACCTGGTCTGCCCCGACGCTGACACAACCTGCACAGAAAGTGGTTATTTCCGTTGGCCGGGCCTGGTTTTATTCCCAGCCGGATGAACAATGTAAAACAGAACACTTTATTATCCGCGGGGATCGTGTGCTGCAATATCGCAGACAGGGCGATTTTGCCTATGTGAATTACATTAACAGCAAAAATAAAGTGGCTGAGGGGTGGATAAAATTATCACTGCTGGAAAAGACGGATGAGCAAAGTAATGCCCTTAATTATGAGGATTTCATCTGGTCATCCGATAACGGAACGGCGGATTTTCTGGGGAAACCGCTGAGTGATAATACGGTTTCCGGCTGGCTGGATAAGCAAAGGGAAAAAGTATCCGTACCGCCGGTACATGATTTTTTCCGGGAGTTTGAATTATGGCGTTTTGATGCCGGTGATACGATAATTACGGTAGCCGGGATCAATATGATTATTGAAAAACGTACCGGGGGACAGGATAAATACATTTCGGAGATAACCTTCAAAAATGACCGCTATAAAACCCGGCGGGGTATTGCGGCAGGTGATACCTATCAGGATATGGTTAACGCTTACGGAAATCGCTATCAGGTATCTCCGGACGATAATTGCTACTATTATGACTGGTTCGATCGCCGGCTCGGTTTTTGTTTTGACAGCGACCGGGTCATTAAAGTCATTATGTATAAAAACTATCCGGAATCCGATATCCGCTGATTTATCCTGTAAGGTTTGAGTATGAAAAAACGTCTTCTGCTGTTATCCGCACTGATTCTGAGCGGTTGTGTCATGAGTGATCAGGAACTTCGTGAGCGCTACGCGGAGCATTATTTTCAGTCTCCGGCGTATGTCGCTGCTTTTAAACAGCGCATAGATACGATGAGTGTCAGTGAGGCTGCGGCACTGGCTGCGGAAAATGACCGGGCACGGATGCGGGGACAGCCGCGCATGAAAATAGATGACACGGTGTATATTGAAAAGGTTGAGGCAAAAGGAAGTGATGTGATTTACCATTATTCCCTGTCAGCAGACTGGCTGAAAAAACCGGCGGAAGCGCGGGAAAATGATCAGAAAACGATGCAAAAAGACCTGATTTACCGGACATGTTCGTTACAGACCGTGCGGCTGGCTCAGGCCAAAGGGCTGGCGGAAATACATCATTATTACGATGATTATCCCGGCCATGTTTTATTTACCCTGAATGCCAATAAAGCCTTATGTGAAAAGAACGGTTTTTAACATCCTGATACCGCCGGGGCAGTATCAGGATTGCGGGTGATTTAAAACGAATAAAGCGTCGCGACAGACTCACCGAGTTTTTTTGCCAGATCAGATGCGGCATAACGTTCTGTCACCACTTCGATATACGCAGCGCAGTCACCGGTTTCCGCTTCCCGGATCGCCTCATCCAGTTCCGTGCAGGTGGTGACACGGCGGCAATACCAGTTGTCACATCCCAGCGCCTGCGGCAGCTGTGCATAGCGCCATTGCGGCAGGTCGTTATAAACGGCTTCCGGGTCTTTGCACAGCAGGCGCTCAATCAGATAGCCGTCATTGTTCAGCACAAAAATCAGCGGTTTCAGACCAAAACGGCCAAACTGGCTGATTTCCTGAGCGGTCAGCTGATGTGAGCCTTCGCCGGTGATCAGAATCAGTCTGCGATCAGGTGCGGCAACCGCTGCACCAAAGGCTGCCGGGGTTGCCCAGCCGATAGAACCCCATAACGTTTGGTTATGGAACTGCGCCCCTTCCGGGAGCAGTGCAAAGCCCAGCCCCATAGAAACCGTGCCGGTTTCAGCGATGATAATATCGTCTTTTCTGAACAATTGTTCAAAACGGGGATACAGATACTGCGGGGTAATGTTACCGGATGCTTCCGTCACCGGCTTACCCAGCCCGGCAGCAGGCGGTATACGGCACTCTCTGTGCGGCAGAACGGCAGTCAGGGCAGGCAGCAGATCCCGCATATACACATTCTGATACACCGCCGCGCCGATGCGGACATGATCCGCCATTATACTGATTAGCTTTTCCGGTGCGATATCAGCGGTAAAACTGCCGGTATTAAAATCGGTCATCACCGCCCCGATACCCAGCACACAGTCACTGTTCTCAACAAATTCCCTGACCTGCGGGTTCATCAGCTGACCGTTGTACATTCCGGTATAATGCGGATCAGATTCACTGATAATCGCTTTATCCATAAACATGGTCGCGTACGGCAGGCCGGTCTGACGGATCAGGGCCTGTACGTCATCAATCAGTCCGGAACGTGCGGCCAGCATGCCCGGCAGGATACAGACCGACGGGCTTTCGGCCAGTTTTGCGCTGATCGCCGCCACGGCTTCTGCCAGCGCGGTGCTGTCACTGACCGGTTCTGCCGGTACGGTAAGGTGCTCCGGTATCTGAACCGGTTGTGTGGCGTAATCAAACGGAAAACCGATATAGACCGGACGGCGCTCACGCAGTGCGGCTGCGATCAGACGTTCTGTCTCTGCCACACAGTTTTCCGGGGTCATTACGGCGTGCGCACAGGAAAGGCGCTGTCCCAGTTCATAAAACAGGCTGAAATCCCCGTTGCCTAAGGTGTGATGCACCAGGCGGCCGCTGTTTTGCACGCCGCTGGCCGGCATACCGACCAGATGAAAGACCGGCAGATGTTCAGCGTAAGACCCGGCAATACCGTTGATGGCACTCAGCTCCCCGACACCGAATGTGGTGGAAAGCGCCGCCATGCCGTTAACCCGCGCATAGCCGTCAGCCGCATACGCGGCATTCAGTTCATTACAGTTACCCATCCATTGCATAGTCCGGCTTTCGCAGACGGCGTCCTCAATCGGGAAAGCAAAATCTCCCGCCACACCAAAGACATGGCGGATACCTAAATCCTGCAGGCGGCTCAGCACATGTTCAGCGACTGTTTTTGTCATGATGATCTCCGGTAATACAGTGGCTGATTTATCAGCCTTAAATGATTAGTAATATGAATGAGTTTTAGCGGTAATTACCGGGAATAGGAAATGGTTTATACTCATCGGGGCTATAACAAAAGGTAATAGGTGACGGTCATGGATATACGGACATTGCGCTATTTTACGGAAGTGGTGCAGCTTAACGGGTTCAGCCGGGCGGCGGATGCCCTGTTTGTGACACAACCGGCTATCAGCCGCAGTATTCTCCGGCTGGAAGAGGAGCTGGGATTTACCCTGCTGACACGGGAACCGGATGGTGTCCGGCTGACAGACGAGGGCGCGGTTCTGTTTGATCACGCAACCCGTATTCTGGCGCAGTTTAACAGTATGAACAAAGCGTTACAGGATAAATCGGGGCCGCTGACCGGCACTCTGAATGTCGGATTACCGCCGGTTATCGCATCGACCTATTTTGCCGGCATCATTATGGCGTTCAGTACCCGCCATCCGCAGGCGGAACTGAAAATTCTTGAACTCGGTACAGAACAGATGGCGGAGGCGATGGCAGAAGGCAGTGTGGAAACCGCCGCCGTTATGCTGCCGTTTGATAATACCCGTTTTGATTTACAGCGCTTTGCAACCGATCGCCTGATGCTGCTGGTCAATACCCGGCATCCGCTGGCCACCCGGGAGCAGGTGAGTTTCCGCGAATTAGCGGATGATAAGTTTGTCCTGTTTTCCGAAGATTTCCGTATCAATGAGCTTATCCGTAACGCCTGTGGTATTTACCATTACAAGCCGGTGGTGGCAGGGCGGAGCAATCATCTGGATCTGATTATGGCGATGGTCAGCGCCGGGGTCGGCGTCACGCTGCTGCCGGAGAGTATGTGGCGTATACACCGGACGGACGGGCTGGCGGCGGTCAGTGTGGCGGACCCGGTGCTCTCTTATGATCTTGCGCTGGCAAATATGAAAGGATATCAGAGCCGCAGTTGTCTGGCCTGGAATGCGCTGGCGCGGGAAATGCTGGGGATCACGCCCGGCGTTCCGTCATGACTGAAAAAAGAAAATATACAGAATAAAAACAATGATAATCACCGCGATGATATACGACGGTATGTGTTGTTTTCGTGTCAGAGCGGCGAGAAACCCGGCAATCAGCGGGCGGGAAACCGGCTCCGCAGGTTCGCGGGGTTGTTCTGAGATGTGATTTTCCGGTTGCGGAGGGGGCTGTTTGTCAGGCTGCGGAACGGGCTCCTGCGGCGGTGTTACCGGTGGTGGTGTCTGTGCTGCCTGCTGCTGAGCCCGGAGTTCTGCCTGCTGCCGTTCAAATGCCCGCAGCGCCTGTTGTTCCCGCTCTCTCTGCTGTTTCCGCTGCTGCTGTTGTTCCGCTACTTTCTGAAATGCCCGCAGCCGCTCTTCTTCCTGTTGTTTCAGGCGCATCATTTCCCGGTGTTGTTCTTCCGGTGTCAGCGGGCGTGGTGGTGTTTTTCTGCGTGGCGGAGATGGTGCCGCAGATGGTGGCGGGGAGGGTTCTGCGGAATAGATATCGGACAGCTCCAGGCGGTATTTTTTCATAAATACCCGTGCTTTTGAAAAGGCATTCGCCGCCTCATTCTCATTACCGGCATTTTCGGCAAGAGACATCAGCTTTCTGACTTTTTCGATGGCCTTTTCTCTGTCATTCATCATTTCACATCGCGTATTTATCCGGCAGATAACCTTATCATACGGCGAATTATAGTGAGGGAAAGGATGAAAACGGTGTTGCGGGATATTCAGTAAATAATACCGCGTTACGGACATGGTTTTTTTAAATTGTTTATAAAACAATACGCACAGAAGATAAAACGGATAAAAAAAGCCGTCTTCTGCTGAAGACGGCGTGAATGCATTATTCAGTTATTTATTTACGGGCATCCAGTAACTGCTGCGCGTTTTCTTTGGTAACCTGAGTCCACGGAATTGCGTAACGTTTGTCTTTACCGTCATTCCATTTCAACTGGTCAGCATACTGAATCCAGATTTGGGATTGTGGTTCGTATTTGTCGCCTTTGACCGCTTTCATTGCCAGGTCGATTGAACCCTGCATCTGTGCGTTGGCATCCTGGAGAATAGAGACCATTTCACCGTCCTGAACAGAGCGGATAGCGTCAGATACACCGTCAACACCGGCGATAGAGAAATCACTTACATTCAGACCGGCCGATTTAATCGCTTCAATTGCACCCAGCGCCATTTCGTCGTTCTGTGCGATCACGCCACCGATTTTGCCGCGGTGTTTCTGTAACCAGTTTTCCATCAGCGGCATGGCTTCCGCGCGTGACCAGTTCGCCGTTTTGCGCTCCAGCACTTTTATCTTACCCGGGCCGCATTCAGCGATTGCTTTGTCATTACCTTCGCCGCGCTGAATTTCACCGCTGCCGCCTTTCGGCCCTTCGATAATAACCACGTTACCTTCACAGTTCATTTTTGCCAGAACCGCTTTGGCTTCCATATAACCGCCGAGGACGTCATCAGATACTACTTCTGCGGTCATTTTGTCAGTATTCAGGCGGGCGTTGGTGACAATAACCGGGATTTTAGCGTCATTCGCCATGGTGACCACGTCGATATTTGCTTCGTAATCCATCGGGTTGATGATGATAGCATCGGTTTTGGTCTGGATTGCGGTTTCTGCCTGGTTGTTCTGAACCATCGGGTCATAACGGCCATCATAAACTGTGATGATCGCTTCACCGTTTTTCACAGCCGGATGTTCTTTTGCGGATTTTTCCATTAACTGGACAAATTCGGCTTTCATGCCGTACATCAGAACAGCAATTTTCACCGGATTGTCCTGTGCCGCAAATGCCTGTCCGCCCATCATCAGGGCTGTCAGTGCAGCGATTTTGGTCAGTTTTTTCATGGTCATTCCTTCATTGTGTAGGGTAGTTTTGCTTTTGTTTTTTGCTGTTTTCGTCTTTTTTACGCGTCATCCTTCAGCCTGTGGCTGTGTTGGCTGCGTTCAGCCTTCCGGGTCACATACTGATGTATGCTCCCCGGAATTCTTCACTTGCCGCCTTACCACAGACTGAATGATATTGCGTAAACGCGTCATGCAGAATGTGGCGGTGTTGCCCTTAAACTGAAAGAATCTGCGTGGTACTGCCATCAGTCACGGCGTTGCTTACGTGACGGATCCAAAAGTACGGCGATAACAATTAATGCGCCTTTGATAATCTGCTGGTAATACGACTGCACGCCCAGCAGGTCGAGACCGTTATTCATCACACCGATAATTAACACACCGAACAGGGTGCCGACTAACGTACCCACGCCACCGGCCATACTGGTGCCGCCGATAACCACTGCGGCAATCGCATCCAGTTCGTAGGCGCTGCCGGCACTGGTCTGTGCCGAGCCGGTACGGGCGGTCAGAATCAGCCCTGCAATACCGGCTAACGCACCACACAGGGTGTAAACCAGCACTTTAATTTTAATCACACTGATCCCGGAGGTTCTGGCACTCTTCGGGTTGCCGCCGACGGCATACACATAGCGGCCGAAGGTGGTTTTGTTCAGTAAGATCCAGGCGAGAATAAAGATAGCCGCCAGGATCACCACCGGTACCGGGATATCAAGGATATAACCGTTACCCAGCCAGCGGAAATCACTGTTGAGCTGGGAAACCGGGTTACCGTCAGTGGTCAGCAGGGTCAGACCGCGTGCCGCAGACAGCATCCCCATGGTGACGATAAACGGCTGAAGATTGAATTTCGCCAGAATCGTCCCGTTGAGCAGGCCACAAATGATACCGATACCGAGCGCGATAATCATCGGGATCATCACGGCATTGGCGGTATCACCGATAGCCAGGCCGGTATTGCTGGTGGCGAAACGCGCCGCCACAATGCCGCTCAGTGCCAGCACCGAACCGACGGAGAGGTCAACACCGGCGGTGATGATGACAAATGTCATCCCGATGGCGAGAATACCGTTGATGGATATCTGACGCAGGATAATCAGCATGTTATCCTGACTCAGAAAGTAGTTATTCGTCCATTCGCCGCGGGCTACCTGAACCTCACCGACAACGGCCACAATCAGACACAGCACAAAGAACGCCAGAATGATGCCGTATTTGTGCATGTTTTTCTTGTTACGGGCGATAAATGAGACCCCTGGTGCGGGTGCAGTATTTGTTGTAGTCATGGTCACTTCTCTTTATTCATGCATACGTTGGCGGGTGAGATCACACCGCAAGTTTCATTAAATCGGTCTGGGTGGCAGTGGCGGCGGTCAGCTCTCCGGCGATCCGTCCGTCACGGAAAACAATAATCCTGTCACTCATACCGATAATTTCCGACAGCTCAGAAGAGACCATCACAATGCCCTTGCCCTGCAAGGCGAACTCAGACATAAACTTATAAATTTCTTTCTTGGCACCGACATCCACGCCGCGTGTCGGCTCATCGAGCAGCATCACGTCCGGCTCGATCAGCGCCCAGCGTCCCAGAACCACTTTCTGCTGGTTACCGCCGCTGAGGTTACCGGCCAGTTGATCCGCATCCGGGGTTTTGACATTGAACAGCGCTATCATGTCATCCGCACGGGCCTGCTCTTTGCGGTTATTAATAAAGCCGCCGGTGCTGATGGCACCAAACGAGGCAATATTGATATTTTCATTGATGGAGCGGCCCAGCATCAGCCCGGTATCTTTGCGGTCTTCGGTGACATACGCTATCCCGGCATTAATGGAATCTTTCGGGGTGTGCTTGTCGAGGAAACGATCACCAATCTGAATCGTGCCTTTATCGGCGTGTTCGATACCGAAAATCAGATCGAGAAATTCGGAACGGCCGGAACCGACCAGCCCGTAAATTCCCAGAATTTCGCCTTTCTTCAGTGTCAGACTGATATCGTGTACCTGGTTATCGCGGGATAATTCCCGGACTTCCATAATGGTTTCATCTGTCGGCTCATTGAATTTGGCAAATTCATCTTTGATTTCACGGCCGATAATCAGCTCAATCAGTTTTTCACGGGTGATACCTGTCAGCGGGCCGTCGGTAATAAAGGTGCCGTCACGGAAAATGGTGAAGGTATCGGCTATCTGAAAAATCTCGGACAGGCGGTGTGAGACATAGATAATGCCTTTACCTTTTTCCGTCAGGCGGGTGATCACATCGAAAATCTTCTGCGCATCTTCCTCGCCGATAGCGGACGTCGGTTCATCCATAATGATGATATCGGCATCCGCGTGGGAGAGAGCTTTGGCGATTTCGACCAGTTGCTGCTCCGCCACACTCAGATTGCGCATTTTTTCTGACGGGGAGATCTCAAAATGCAGATCGGTCAGCAGTTCAGCGGTCTGCCGGTTGAGCTGTTTAAAATCGACAAATCCGAAACGGCGCGGCTCACGACCCAGCCAGATATTTTCAGCCACTGTCAGATCAGGAATGGAACTCAGTTCCTGCTGAACAATCGCGATACCGGCATGCAGGGCTTCGAGCGGCTGATGAAATTCACAGCGTTTGCCTTTGACATAGATTTCACCGGCATCCGGACGGATAAAGCCCATCAGGATGCTCAGGAACGTGGATTTACCGGCACCATTCCCGCCGCACAGGGCGTGAATGGAACCTCTCTTCAGTGAAAACTGCGCGTTCTTCAGTGCAACAACCTGACCAAAGGCTTTGCGCACCCCTTCAACCCGCAGTAATTCCTCATTGTCAGCGACAACTGCTGTCATAATGTGACCTCCGGGTATTCTGATGTCAGTAAGGCAAGGTAGTTCTGATACAGCGATTCGTAGACTGCCGTATTTGCCGGGTCCGGCTGTGTCCGGCTGCTGTCATCCAGCTGCACAAAACGGTCACAAAGAGCGGCGAGCTGTGCCTGCGGTGCGCTGTCTGCGGTGAGGGTATCACTCCAGATAGCCTGGATAGCTGCCCCCAGTGCCGCCGCTTCCTGGTTGGTAACGCAGACAACCGGTGCCGCCATGATATCGGCGACAATCTGACGCCATTTCACACTGCGGGCACCGCCCCCGGTCAGGCGGATCTCATCCGTGGAAATGCCCTGCTGGCGGAACAGATCGATACCGAAGCGCAGTCCGTATGTGGCACTTTCCACCACGGCCAGGCTCAGGTTCTGCGGAGTCAGGTTGCTGCCGTCCATATTGTGCAGGCTGGCGCGGGCGTCGGGTAACTGAGGTACGCGTTCACCGTTAAAGAACGGCAGCATGATAAGGCCGTCAGCACCCGGTTTACTGCTGTTCAGCGCGTCATTAAAGGTCTGAATATCCATACCTAATAATGATTGAACCGTGGTGGTGGCGGAGGTGACGTTCATGGTGCAGATCAGCGGCAGCCAGCCGTTGCTGGAGGAGCAGAATCCGGCGATCATCGCGGAATCCGCCACAACCGGGTTTTCGGCAAAGGTAAACAGCGTACCGGAGGTGCCAAGACTCATGGTGGTGATGCCCGGACGGATATTACCGGTGCCGATGGCGGCCATCATATTATCACCGCCGCCGGATGCCACGCGGGTATCCGGGGAAATGCCGAGTTTCTCCGCGATCCCCGGACGAACGGTTCCGATGATTTGCTCTGCACGCACCAGCGGCGGCAGTGCCTGCCATAAGCGGCCTTCCGGATCGATAAGATCAGCCGCAGACTGATCCCATTCACGGGTACGGATATTGAGCAGCCCGGTGCCGGAAGCATCACCGTATTCGGCGCAGGCTTGTCCGGTGAGCCAGAAATTCAGGTAATCGTGTGGCAGCAGCACATAACGCAGCTGTTGCCACAGTTCCGGGTGCTGCTGTTTAAAGCGGATAATTTTTGACACGGTATAGCCGGTCTGCGGCAACACACCCAGGCGCTCAAGCGCGGCCTGTTCGCCGCCCAGTGCATCAATAAACCATTGATTTTCCGCACTGGTCGAGGTATCACACCACAGTTTGGCAGGCGCAAGCACCGTACCGTCATGACTGACCGGCACAAAACCGTGCTGCTGACCGGAAACGGCGAGGGCGCGGATTTCCCGCCCGTCAATTCCGGCGTTCTTAATCGCCTGAGCAAACGCGGTTTCCAGCGCGTCAGTCCACCAGACAGCTTCCTGTTCACGGCTTCCGTCTGATTCACTGATCATCGGGTGAGGGGCTGAGCCCTCACCGAGAATACGCGCGGTCCGGTTATCGGCAATAATGACCTTGGTGCTTTGGGTTCCGCAGTCAATACCGGCATAGAGCGTCATGGTTTACTCCATTTCCAGCACAATTTTCACGTCAGTCGCACGGCCTTCGGCAGCGCGTTCATAGGCTTCGACACTGTCTTTGAACTTGTAGGTTGCGGACAGCAGCGGAGCCACATCCAGTTTGCCGGAACTCAGCAGACGAATGGTGCGCGGATACATATTGGCGTAGCGGAAAATGGTTTTGAAGGTGACTTCTTTCGCCTGTGCCGCCACGATATCCAGCGGTGCCGGATCGATTGGCATACCGACGAGAACCGCAGTACCGCCCGGGGCGATATGATCAGAGATGGAGGCGATAACCGGTTTCGCGCCGCTGCACTCAAACAGGACGTTCACGCCTTCGCCGCCGGTCAGTTCACGGACTTTATCCGCCAGTGCCTGCTGGTCTTTGCTGTTGATCGCATGCAGACCCTGATATTTCTCAGCCACTTTCAGTTTTTCATCAAACACATCACAGATGATGACATCGGAACAGCCGCCGGCCAGTGCGCACAGCGCGGTAATGATACCGATAGTCCCGGCACCGATAACCAGACCGATATCACCCGGTTTGATCCCGGCTTTGGTGGCGGACTGCATACCGATTGCCAGCGGCTCAACCATCGCGCCCTGGGCAAAGGAAACGTTATCAGGCAGTTTGAACGTGAAGGCGGCAGGGTGGATCACGCTTTCACGCAGGCAGCCGTCGATTGGCGGGGTTGCCCAGAAACGAACAGCAGGATCAAGGTTATAGATACCGGCACGGGATTGCGGGGATTGCAGATCCGGAATACCCGGCTCCATACACACGCGATCGCCGACTTTCAGGTGTTTCACATTTTTACCGGCTGCGGTGATCACACCGGACGCTTCGTGACCCAGCACCATCGGTGCCTCAACCACGAACGGCCCGATACGGCCATGCTGGTAATAATGAACATCGCTGCCGCAGATACCGACGGTGTGGATTTTAATCTCAACATCGTTGTCGCCCGGGACTTCATTACTCTGCCAATCCTGAATGGCGATTTTCCCTGCTTTCTCTAATACTAATGCCTTCATGATCATTTCCTTTCATTAAAATGATATCGATATCATTGCTATGATGCGGATAATAGAGCAATGTTTATTATAATTATGTGATGATGGTTAAACTTTTATTAAATAAAGTCCGAATTACTCATGCAGTATTCAGTAAAGGGTCTTACCGGTCACATTTTTGTAACCCGGGGCAGGGCTATAATGATAACGATATCATTCAGGAGAGAGGCCGATGAATAAACAGCCGTACATTGCGGAATCACTGACGATTCTGGAACAGGCGCATATCGTTCTGACAGAAACGGAACAGCGGAATATTGAGATTGCTCACTTTAATCTGCCGGATTATCCGCGCTCGGGTCTGCAACTGCTCACTTACTGCAACAGCCCGCTGTACTGCGCCAAAGAGCTGGTTCTGTTTGCTGACCAGACCTGTCCGGAGCACCGCCATCCGCCATATAAAGACCGGCCGGGTAAGCAGGAAACCTTCCGCTGCCGCTGGGGCGAGGTTTATCTGTTTGTTGATGATCCGGCGCTGACACTGAATCAGGATGCGCAGGGTAACCCAATCTGCCGCCCGCCGCAGGGTGATGAGGAATGGTACACCTGTGATCGCTTTATTCTGCTGCGTCCGGGAGAGCAGTACACCATCGCACCGGATACCCGCCACTGGTTTAAAGCGGGGCCGCAGGGCGCGGTTGTCTCGGAGTTCTCCACAGAGAATACCGATGAGTATGATATTTTTACCGACCCGCGGATAAAAAGACTGGATTGTTAAAAAGTTGTTGATAGTGATTTAAGTGACAAAAAGCGTGTTTTTCACGTGACTGAATCGATTTAGATGATATTATAATGGTATAAAATGATACGTTGCTGCTAAGGAGAGAAAATTGGCGGAACCCCGGACACAGAAAGTCACGCTGGAAAATGTGGCTGCTATTGCGAATGTCAGTAAGATCACCGCATCCCGCGCATTTTCGCAGCCGGATAAGGTTCACCCGGAAACTCTCAGACGTATTCTCGATGCGGCTGATAAAATCGGCTATGTGGTGAATGCGGCGGCACGCAGCCTGCGCGCCAAATCATCCCGCACTATCGGTATTGTCAGCCCGGATATGAGCAACCCGTTTTTCGGCGGGCTGGCAAAACGTATCACGCTGGAAGCGTATAACGCCGGTTATGACACGCTGATGTTTGATTCTTATGAATCCCGTGAAAATGAAGCGCGTATCATTGATAAGCTGATTGGTTACAATGTGGATGCCATCATTTTATCTGTTGTCTCCGCCGAGCGGGTTTACCGCCCGGCTTACATGAAACAGCTGGAACTGCTCAATATCCCGGTCATTCTGGTCGACCGCGAGCTGGATGCCAAAGCATGCAGCGGCGTCTATATCGACAACCTCGACTGCGGATTGCAGACAGGGCGTTATCTGCTGTCACAAAAAGCAGATAACGTGGTGATTGTCTCCGGCCCGGAAGATTCCAATGTGGCTCAGGATCGCGTTACCGGTATGGTAGCCGGTCTGCACGGCCAGGTCAGCAGTGTTAATGTGTTGCATGCGGACTTCCTGATGGATGAAGCGTTTAAAGTCACCGACCATTACCTGAAATACCATTCTGCACCGGACTATTTTGTCGGCTGTAATAACCAGATCTCACTGGGAATTATCAAAGCCTGTATCCGTCACAATCTTATCCCGCAAAAAGATGTCTCGCTGTTCAGCATCGATGAAGTCTCTCATGCTGATATCTACGGATTCAATTTTCCGTGTATTTCCCATGATTTACAGGAAATTTCCTGGCAGGCGATCAATATGGCAGTGCGGCGGGCGACCGATCGCAGCGCCCCGGCGAGCAAGGTGGTTGTGCGCGGTCTCCTCAAATCCTGAATCCGCGTCATCCTCCACTCTGTGGCTGTGTTGGCCGCACTCAGAATTCCGGGTCACATACTGGTGTATGCTCCCCGGAATTCTTCCCTTGCCGCCTTGCCACAGAGCAGATGATTTAGCGGATTCTTTGTTTTGTCATCCTTCCGCCTGTGGCGGCGTTGGCTGCGCTCAGAAAATCTGTTTTTATTTACGCCAGACTTTATGTACACGGCAGATGCCGTACAGAAGAGCGAAAAGCGTAGAGCGCCAGGGATGGCGTGACCCGAGCGAACAGGGATGTGACAGCGCCTTTTCGTTCTGTACGGTATCAGTCGAAGCACTGTGGCAAAATAGGTTTCCCGGAATCCTTCCCTTGCCGCCTTGCCACAAACCGGATGATTCAGCAGATTCCGCGGACAGGGACGTGTCAGCGGCTTTCCGGTTTTGCCGGTTATCCCGCCGCCCTGGTCAGAAAGAGGATGGTTTTATTCTTTCCGGCAGTAATTAAGCCGGATTTTTCAGTAACGACAAAGCCAAATCCAATACCGCAGTACTTTGCAGATCCCAAAACATATCCGGATCGATGCAGACCAGCGGTTTTCCTGCGGCGGCCGCGCTTTGCTGGCACTCGCGCAGATGGTGGCGGGATTGCGGGGCGAGCAGAGCGGCATCATACTCAGCCGCGCATTCGCGATAATCAAAAACAGACCGGCATTCAATGCTGACATCAATACCCCGGGCCTGTGCCTCATCACGCATTTTTTGCGCCAGCATCTACGGGGAAATTCCCGTATCACTCATCAGCAGAATTTTTCTCATATCCGTATCCCTGCATTGTCCGTTATTTACTGAATCTTCACTGAACTGACAGCCTATAATGCCCCCGCCGCCGGAGGCATCGGAATTAGCCGGGTTATGCCATGGCACTGATTGTTTTGCGGAAACGCAGCAGCGCGGCACCGAAAAATGCCCCTCCGATAATGATCAGATACATAAACTGCGGCCAGACGATCAGAAAATCCGCTCCCCGGTAGAGAATGGCCTGTGCCAGGCTGACAAAGTGTGTCGTCGGCATCGTCTGCATCACATCCTGCACGAACTGCGGCATACTTTCCCGCGACGTCATCCCGCCGGACAGCATATTCAGCGGCAGCAGCACCATAATCATCAGCAGCCCGAACTGCGGCATCGAGCGGGCGAGAGTCCCCATAAAGATACCAATAGAGGTGGTGGCAAACAGACTCAGCGCCACTCCGCACATAAACAGCGCAATTGAACCCTCTATCGGCACCTGTAACAGAAAGCGGACAATCAGCAGCAGTGAGCCGAGCGAAGCAAGCAACACCACCAGTCCCATTGACCAGACTTTGGACATCATGATCTCAAACGGTGTCACCGGCATCACCAGCAGATGCTCGATAGTGCCGTGTTCCCGCTCGCGGATCAGTGCTGCACCCGTCAGCACAATCGATAACATTGTGATGTTATTGATAATTGCCATTACCGACCCGAACCACATCTGATTCAGGTTCGGGTTAAAACGGGCGCGGATATCCAAATCTACCGGCAGCACACTGTTTTGCCGGTTTTTAGCCAGAAAAGTATTTACCTCCCCGGTGACAATATTCTGAATATAACTGTTGCCGAGAAACGCCTGGCTCATACGGGTAGCATCAACGTTCAGCTGGATGGCAGGGCGGCGTCCGGCCAGCACATCACGCTGAAAGTTCGGCGGAATATCCATGGTAAAAGTGTAAGTACCGCTGTCCATCAGTCCGTCCATCTGACTGATATCAATATCGGCCGGAGGCAGAAAATAGGGTTCATAAAAGCTGTTGATAATACGTTCACTGAGCTGTGAGCGATCCTGATCCGCAATGGCAATCGGCGCCAGATGCAGTGAGCCGGACGTTACCGTTGCGGAGGAATAGATGGATACCGTGAAGGCAAACACAATCAGCGCAAGCATTGCTTTATCCCGCATCAGGCTGCGCAGCTCTTTCATCCCGAGATAGATAATATTCTTCAGTGTCCGCATATTACCCCTCCTGCTTTTTCAGGAAAAAGATGCTGCACCCGAGAACAACCGGAATCGTGATCAGCAGCGGAATAAAGGCCTGATACAGATCGATAAGCCCCAGCCCTTTGGAGAACGTTCCCCGGGTGATGGTCAGAAAATGGGCGGTCGGGTAGATATGTCCTATCCAGTAACCCATACCTTCCAGTGATGAAACCGGGTCAATCATGCCGGAAAATTGCGTGGCCGGGATCAGCGTGATAATTGCGGTCCCGAAAATCGCAGCAATCTGACTCTTCATAAAGCAGGAAATCAGCAGCCCCATACTGGTGGCAATCGTGATATAGCAGAATGCCGCGAGTGTCACCGTCAGCAAACTGCCCTTAAACGGCACACCGAATACCCAGACCGAGAGGGCGCAGAGCAGGAAAAAGTTAAACATCCCCAGCAGGATATAAGGCACCTGTTTGCCGATTAAAAACTCTGTTTTGGTCACCGGGGTGACATAGAGATTGATAATCGACCCCAGCTCTTTCTCCCGCACCACGCTCAGGGCGCTGAGCATCGCCGGTATCATCATCAGCAGCAGCGGGATCACCGCCGGAACAATGGCGGGCAGGCTTTTCACATCCGGGTTGTAGCGGTAACGGGTTTCGATATCAATCGCAGAACTCAGCGGGCTGGCCACCGGCTGTTTTGAGGCCATGCGGGTCAGCCAGTTAAGATGCATCGCCTGCACATAACCGCGCACCGTTTCCGCCCGGTTCGGCATGGCACCATCCACCCAGACGCCCAGTTTCGCATCATGGCCTTTAGCGATATCACGGGCAAAATCCGGCGGAATTTCAATCGCCACCGCGATTTCCCCGGCACGCATCCGCCGCTCCATATCGTTATAATTTTGCAGCGGTGGTTGTTCGATAAAGTAACGGGAACCTGAGAGATCCTGCACATAGTTCTGGCTGGTGGTGGTCTGGTCGCGGTCGAGCACGGCGAAACGCAGGTTTTCCACATCCATACTGATACCGTAACCCATAATAAACATCAGGATCACGGTGCCGAGCAGGGCCAGTGTCAGCCGCACCGGGTCGCGGCGCAGTTCCAGCCCTTCACGCAGGCTGTAACTGAACAGTCGGCGCAGGCTGAAACGGCGTTTCAGTGCGGTGGCGGCCGCTTCGCTGCTGTCGGCAGGCAGTTCCGGTGCTTCCGGCGGCGGGGCATCATCCTCAATCCCCGAGGCTTTTTTCAGATAATCAATAAAGACGGCTTCGAGGGTATCAAATTTGCTGTTGGCGACCAGATGTTCCGGCGTGTCCGTCACCAGTACTTTCCCGGCGTGCATCAGCGACATGCGGTCACAGCGGGCGGCCTCATTCATAAAGTGGGTGGATATAAAAATCGTCACGCCGTCTTTGCGTGATAAATCCACCATCAGATCCCAGAACATATCGCGGGCGATCGGGTCAACGCCGGATGTCGGTTCATCGAGGATCAGCATTTCCGGACGGTGAATCACCGCCACGGCCAGCGATAAGCGCTGGCGTATCCCGAGCGGTAACCCCTCCGGCATGGCATCGGCGACATCCGTCAGCTTAAAGCGTGTCATCATTTCATCAACGCGCTCATCGATTTCATTTTCGGGCACATGGAACAGTTTGGCGTGCAGCACCAGGTTCTGCAAAACCGTCAGTTCGCTGTAGAGAGAGAACGCCTGCGACATATAACCGACCCGCATCCGGGTATTCAAATCTTTCGGATCGACCTCCTGACCAAACAGCCACGCTTTACCCTCTGTGGCCTGTAGCAGCCCGGTGAGCATTTTCATGGTAGTGGATTTCCCGCAGCCGTTGGAGCCGAGGAACCCGAAGATTTCCCCTTTCGGGATACGGAAACTGACATGATCAACAGCGGTAAAACTGCCGAAACGCATGGTCAGATCCTGCGCCTCAATGGCAATCTCTTCATTATCCTGTGCTTCGCGCGGCGGGATCACCACCGCTTTGTGGTCTTTGCGTTTTTCTTCCGGCAGCAGGGCGATAAAAGCGGCTTCCAGTTCATCGGTCTGTGTCTGTGCTTTCAGTTCACGGGCGTGTCCGGTGGCCAGTACCTTGCCGTCATCCATCGCAACCAGGTAATCGAAACGTTCTGCCTCTTCCATATAGGCGGTCGCCACCAGCACACTCATATTTTGCTGGCGTTCGCGGATACGGTCGATAAGCTCCCAGAACTGGGCGCGGGAGAGGGGATCAACCCCGGTGGTCGGTTCGTCGAGGATCAGCAGCTCCGGATCGTGGATCAGTGCGCAGCACAGACCGAGCTTCTGTTTCATCCCGCCGGAAAGTTTCCCCGCCGGGCGGTCACGGAACGGAGCAAGCCCGGTACTGGTAAGGAGATCATCAATCCGCAGACGGCGCTCTTCCTCAGACTGACCGAACAGCCGCCCGAAAAAATCCACGTTTTCAAATACTGACAGGGTGTGATAAAGGTTCTTCCCCAGCCCCTGCGGCATATAGGCAATACGCGGGCAGACGGCGCGGCGGTGTTCTTCTTCGCGGATATCGCCGTCCAGTACAATGACATTACCCTGCTGCACTTTGCGGGCACCGGCGATCAGGGAGATCAGGGTGGATTTCCCGACACCGTCCGGCCCGATCAGCCCCACCATCTGACGGGCGGGGATGTTCAGCGTGATATCATCAAGGGCGCACACATCACCGTAATGATGCGTAACCTGTTCCAGGGTGACGATTGCGGTGTCAGAATGCTGTTTTGATGATGTCATTGAGGTAATTTCACCTCCAGGTCAGACGGCCATTCCTGTTTCGGATCAAGCCGGATATAGGCGCGTCCCGGCAGGCCGGTTTTCACATATTCCAGGTGTTTTTCCAGCAGTTCCGGGTCAATACGTGCACGAACGCGGAACATCAGCTTCTGACGTTCATTATCGGTTTCCACCGTTTTCGGGGTGAACTGCGCGACGCTGGCGACGTACGAAGTTTTTGCCGGGATCACCAGACCGGGAGCGGCATCAAGGATAATATGCACATCACTGCCGATACCGGCCTGTCCGGCCTGTTCCGTCGGCAGGAAAAAGGTCATATAGACATCACTGAGATCGACCATATTCACCACACGGCCACCGGCACCGAGCACTTCACCCGGTTCGGCAACACGATACTGAACACGGCCGTTGCGCGGCGCTTTCAGCTGACTGTCATCCAGATCGGCCTCAATCCGCCGTTGTGTCGCGAGTGCGGCATCCACTTTTGTCTGTGCCTGGATAATACCGGACTGCGCGGCATCAATAGCGGCAGATGCGGCCGCCACCTGTGCTTTGGCGGCTTCCACCGCTGCGCGGGCGCCCTGGACAACCGCCAGGTCATCATCCACCTGCTGAACAGACACCGCATTGGTTCTCACCAGTGCCTGAGAGCGGGCCAGACGCTTCTGGGCGGCAGTCAGTTCAGAGGTGCGCTGACGCACCATCGCCTCTGCGGCGGCTTTCTCACTTTTGCGCTGCGCCAGTGCCGAGCGTGAGGAGATCACATTGCTGTCCGCCTGGCGGTGCTGCGCCTGTGCCTCACTCAGCTGTGCCTCCAGTGTCCGGGTATCCATCTGCGCCAGTACATCCCCGGCGCGGACAAAGTCCCCCTCTCTGACATTGATGGTACTGATGCGTCCGGCTGTTTTGGTTGAGATATCAATTTCCGTTGCCTCGATCCGTCCGTTGCTCTGCGCGAATCCCTCAGGGAGCCCGGGGCTTTGCAGCATGCGGTACAGATAGCCGCCGGCGGCAAGGACAATGATCAGGATGAGATAAAAAATCCACGTTTTACGTTTTGATTTTTGCATAGATACCGTGATTACCCTTCTTATGGAAAATAATGAGATAAGCACAACAGGAGCACTCCAATATCCTGCCGTAAAAAATAATACTTTTAATTTTTATAACGGTGATATTTAGTGCTGATAAAGAAAGCATAACCGGATCAGCAGGATAAAGCTGCCGCATGTATCACATTCATTGTAAACGGCAGGATACAGCGCCCGGGGGATTGCACGAATTGCACCGGTTTTTTCTCTGTCACCGGGATCTTTTCTGCGGGAGGTTATCCGTCAGAGGATTGTTTGCTGAAATTTGCCATTTTTCCTCCCTGTAATGACTAATACAGGTGTGATGCAGCCGTGAATACATGCAGGCGGGCTCAGAAAGTTAAGGACAGAAAGTTAAGTACAGAGAGTTAAATCAGTAAATTATTGCTGAATCAGGACGACGTCATTATGTAATAAAATGTAACCCCAAAATTCAAATAATATAATCTGTGACAGATTGGTCTGAGCCGGGATTTCTTATCAGGTAATACCATCATATCTTATAATCTGATTTGAACAGGAAGCAATCATATAGTCGGGAGGTAAAATTACCGGCTTCAGTTCATATTAATTATCTGCCGGTTTTCTGTTTTTTGCATTTATTAACAAATGGTTGCGAATGGAATCAATATGCCGGGTTAGTATTTGATGAGTGTGTTAAAAATATTAAGGTGTTCAATGTGCTGAAGAAACGTATAATGCAGAGGTGATATTGCAGTCATAATTGTTCGTTCATTGAAAGAAGAAGATGAAAGAACAGAACATGTTGTTCAGATAATGGAAAGCTAAAGAAAATAGCCTGAGGATGGAAGTAGTATGACGATAAAGAATAAAAAAATAAAGATAACCATACTTATCGTTATAATAATGGTGTTATCTGCCGGGTTTATTTTATCTCATTCCTCTGAACATGAGATATTAGAAGGCATTGTTGATACAGATGAAATTAATATCACCAGTAAAGTGACGGCAAGAGTTGATAGTCTGCATGTCAGGGAAGGAGACAGCATCCGTAACGGGCAGGCCTTAGTCAGTTTGTATGACAGGCAAACCACCGAGAATGCCCTGCAGGCAAAGGAAGCATTAGCTGCGGCTGTTGCCAGTCAGGAAAAGGCCTATAACGGAGAGCGTTCAGAATATATTGAGTCATTAAAAGCTAACTGGATAAGTGCTCAGGCAGATGAAAAAAACGTAAAGATAACCACGGACCGGGTAGTAAAACTCTATGAGAAGAGTAAAGCCGTCTCTGCCCAGGAACGTGATGATGCCATTGCCAGATATAAAATTGCCGGGCAGAAAACAAATTCTGCCTATGAGCAATATATGCAAGCCAAACGGGGTAACAGAGCGGAGGACATTCGCATTGCTGATGCTAATGTAAATGCAGCCAGGGCCGCGTTTGAGTCTGCTGACTCCCTGGTCAGAGAGCTGAGTGTTCATTCAAAAAATGACGGAGAAATTGCCAAACGCTTCGCTAATCAGGGAGAGCTTGTTTCTGCCGGTACACCTATATTCAGTATGATTGATTTAAATAATCTTTGGGTAACCGTCAATTTACGGGAAGATCGTTTTAACGCATTAAAAATAGGTGATGTGATTGAAGGAAAGATCCCTGCACTGAAAGATGAAACTGTTAAATTTCAGGTGTTTTTTATTAATCCCAAAGGCAATTTTGCCACATGGAGAGCAACCCGTCAGTCAAGCGGTTATGACGTCAGAACATTTGAAGTACGGTTACATCCGGTGAATAAGACAGAAGGAATGCGCCCGGGCATGTCTGTTATTTTTGATTGGCCAGCCGGTAATGACTAATAAAACCTTACCGGACTTTTCAGCCTCATTGACAGATGAAATTAATTTCATCTGTCATGATCGCTACATGAAAATTTTACTGTTTATTGTGCCGGTATTTTTATTAACTTTTGTCTGCGCGATGTTCAGTTCCGGTGTACCTGAGAAAATACCGGTAGCACTGGTGGATTACGACCATTCATCATTGAGCCGGGAAATAATCAGGAATATTGATGCATCGAAAAGTATTGAGTTAACAGAAATACCGGAAAATGTTGCCCGGGCTCAACGCCTGATGAAAAGCATGAAAATTTATGCTTTTATAGAGATCCCCCGTGGTGCATCCGGATCAACTATCCGTCAGGATGATAATAAGGTCATAATTCGTTATAACGGACAGTTCAGATCGACAGGTAATGCTGCGTTTATCGGGTTGCAGGCTGCGGTGAATGATGCCTATAGCTCACTCAATAACAGGAAATCATTGGGTGCTGAGCATAAAGGTACGGGCAGCTCAGTGCCAAACATACAAGTAGTCAGTATCAGCAATCCGCAAAATAGTTATGAAAGATTCCTGACGCCAATCGCAATACCGGTGTTACTGAGTATAGTCCTGAGCAGTGCTGTAATTTGCGCTATCGGACGTTTTTTTGAAGACGGTAAGCTTTGCGCCGGCCGGATTAAGAAAGGCAGAATCTATCTGTCAATTCAGGTTATTTCCCGTTGTCTTCCCTATATAACTATTATTTTTTTGTGGAATTTAATATTTAATGTCTGGCAAACCGTGGGACGGGGCTGGCCGATTTCAGGTAATTCATGGTTATTAATACTGGCGATATTTATGCTGTGTCTTCTCACTGCATCTATCGCCATTATGTTTATTTCAATAACACGAAATGTACTTACAGCATTAAGTATCTCAACGGTATATACCAGTGCTGCATTAACCTACTCTGATGGTACGTTGTCCATTTTGAATGCCAATGGCTGGGCTAAATTCTGGAGTAACTTTCAGCCATTTACTCACTATTACCGCATACAGTTAGAGCAGGTCAATCTTGGCAGTGATATCACAACAAGCTTGTACCAGTTTGGTATCCTGTCACTCTATATCATCATACCTTTAACGGTCTCTTTTATATTGGCGGGGAAACGTAAATATAAGCAGCAGCCGGCAATGTTTCAGGAGAATGTAAAGTTTGATGGTATTACACAGAGCTTTATCAGTACTCTCACATCAATAAAAAAATCTCAGCCTATATTTTCAACGGCAATTATGTCATTGATTCTTTATAGTATTTTCTATCCAAGTGCCTACAAGGCACAGATTAACCTCAAACTTCCCGTTGCGGTGGTCGATTTTGATCAATCATCATTGTCACGTAATCTGATCGACAATCTGCAAACTACCCGTGAGATTGATGTTACCCGGGTTGATAGTTCTCTGTCTGATGCATTAAATTTATTGCGCAACAGAAAAATTTCCGCAGTGATAACTATTGATAACGATTTTAAAAATAATCTTATCAGAGGAGGAGACGCCGGGATCGATGTACACCTGTCAGGCGGTTATATGGCTGTCGCTGCCGATTTGAGAGCGGCAGTGACTAATGCAATAAGCTTTACGACAGATGTGAACAGATTAACACCTGAAGCCGCCAATAATATTATTTCCCTTCCGCTTTATAATCCCACGTTGGGATATGAATCTTTTATTATGCCGCTGGTATTTATTATCATACTTCAGCAAACACTTATTTTTGCCGGTTCTATGCTCATCGCATTACGTAATAGCGTCGGTTTAACCAATATTAATTTATCACAATTTACCGGAACGTTTCTGGGCTTGTTTATAGTTGGTTTTTTCGGGGCAATTTTTGTGTTTGGCTGGGTTTATTACTTACAGGGGTATCCTAATGAAGGCAATATGTTTTTACAGCTTTGGCTGATTGTTTTGTTTTCTGCGGCAGTAAGTTCAATGGCGATGCTGATTGGTAGTTTTCTGGATAATATTAACCGTCCGATGCAGATCCTGTCGGCTACTTCGATGGTTATTTTTTATGCATCAGGAGCCTCGTTCCCTGCATTTAATATGCCCGGCTGGGTTGTAAAAACGATGGAAATCTTTCCATCAAGTACAATGATAAGCGGGTTTACTATGCTGAACTCTCAGGGGGCTGGTATTTATGAGTTGATGCCCGTCATTATAAAAATATCGTTGTTAGCCATTATCTTATTTTTACTGGCTATGTATCGTCTGGTTTGGCGGAAGCCAAAAGCTGCCTGATATTACATAGTACTGATAATTCAGATAGCTGTTTTTTAAAATTACTGTAATTCATCCGGATTATGATAACAATGCCGGGCCGGGATATAATCATTAAAGCTGCGGCTTTATTCTGCTGTATATTGACAGGTAAGCAACTCTGATTCCGGGGGAGTTCAGCTCACCGGCTGTTGTTCCTGGGCTGTGCTTTTATCTTGCTGACAGGGGGCATCTTACATATGAATAAAGTTTTGGCATCCTGTATACTTCATGCTTTCTCAATTAAAGATTATATAATAAATGGCAAAGATTGGTTTTTTATCATTAGGCTGCCCGAAAAACCTGGTAGATTCCGAGCGTATTCTGACTGAATTGCGTACGGATGGTTATCAGATCGTGCCGAGCTATGATGATGCTGATGTAGTGATCGTTAATACCTGCGGTTTTATTGACAGTGCTGTGCAGGAGTCCCTGGAAGCTATCGGCGAGGCACTGGCGGAAAATGGTAAAGTGATCGTGACCGGATGTCTGGGTGCAAAAGAAGACCAGATCCGTGAAGTTCACCCGAAAGTACTGGAAATCACCGGCCCGCACAGTTATGAACAGGTGCTGGCGAGTGTCCGTAAATATGTGCCGAAACCGGCGCACGATCCGTTCACCAGCCTGGTGCCGGAGCAGGGCGTGAAACTGACACCGCGCCATTACGCGTATCTGAAAATTTCAGAAGGCTGTAACCACCGCTGCACATTCTGCATTATCCCGTCCATGCGCGGTGATCTGGACAGCCGCCCTATCGGCGAAGTACTGGGTGAAGCACAGCGTCTGGTTGAGGCCGGTGTCAAAGAACTGCTGGTGATCTCCCAGGATACCTCTGCCTATGGCGCGGATATCAAACACCGTACCGGGTTCCGCGACGGCCTGCCGGTGAAAACCAGCATGATCGGTCTGTGTGAGCAGTTATCCCAGCTCGGCGTGTGGGTGCGTCTGCACTATGTGTATCCGTATCCGCATGTGGATGATGTGATCCCGCTGATGGCGGAAGGCAAAATTCTGCCGTATCTGGATATCCCGTTACAGCACGCCAGCCCGCGTATCCTGAAGCTGATGAAGCGTCCGGGTGCCGTTGAGCGCACACTGGAGCGTATCAAACGCTGGCGCGAAATCTGTCCGGAACTGACACTGCGCTCCACCTTTATTGTCGGCTTCCCGGGCGAAACCGAAGAAGACTTTCAGATGCTGCTGGATTTCCTGAGCGAAGCCCGTCTGGATCGCGTGGGCTGCTTTAAATACAGTCCGGTTGAAGGCGCGCATGCCAATGAATTGCCGGATCAGGTGCCGGAAGAGATCAAAGAAGAGCGCTATCACCGCTTTATGCAGTTACAGCAGCAGATCTCCGCTGAGCGTCTGGCAGAAAAAGTTGGCCGTATACTGCCGGTGATTATTGATGAAGTTGATGAAGAAGAGGGCGCAGTCGGCCGCAGTATGGCAGACGCACCGGAAATTGACGGTATGGTGTATCTCAACGGCGAATTTGATGTGCAGCCGGGGGATATTGTGATGGTGAACATTGAACATGCCGATGAGTATGATCTCTGGGGCAGTGTGGTGCGCGACGCATGACAAACAGTGACAACCGCCCGGCCGGACGCCTGCTGTTCGGTAATGACCCGGTTTTGCAGGCCGCATGGCTCTATTATCAGTCCGGTCTCAGTCAGACGGAAGTGGCTGATGCCATGGGAATTTCCCGTGTAACGGTCGTGAAATACCTGCAAACAGCCCGGGAAAACGGTGTGGTGCATATCAGCCTTGATATGGCGCGTTACAGCCTCATCGATATGGCGTTGTCACTGAAACAGAAATTTAATCTGACCAATGTGCTGGTGGTGCCGGACAGCCCGGTCGCGGAAGCGGCTGCGGATTCTGCCCGCCGCCGGGAAAATATGGCGCAGGCCGCCGGGGTGTATCTCAGTCAGGTGATTGAAGACGGGGATATGCTCGGCGTGGCCTGGGGACGGACAATTCATCATATGGCGAAGTGTCTGACACCCAAAGTGATCCGCAATATGACCGTATTGCAGATGCTCGGCTCAGTGCCGTCGCAGCCGGATTTCACCACGGTGGAATCCTCCTCGCTGATTGCCGGTAAGTTCGGCGGCGAGTGTGTGTATCTGCATGTGCCCGCGATTGTCAGCTCTGCGGAACTGGCGGATGCGTTGCGCCGTGAGCCTATTATTCAGGCAAATTTTGCCCAGCTTGAACGCTGCACCAAAGCGCTGTTTGTCGCCGGAAATGTCACAGAAGAAAACCCGCTGATCCGCGCCGGGGTGATCACGGCGGAAGAAATGACTGATTTCCGCCGTAAAGGCGCTGTCGGGGTTATCTGCGGGCGTTTTTACGATCAGGCCGGTGAACCGCTGGATACCCATACGGATGCCCGTATCCTCGGTATCCGGCTGCCGCAGCTGCGTAACATTGCGCGGCGGATTTTTATTGCCACCGGTGAACAAAATATCGCCGCTACCCGCGGAGCGCTGTGCGGTGGTTATGTTTCTGATTTGATTGTTGATCCGCTGATAGCGTCACATTTGTTGTCAGAGAAATAAGTGCAAAAACCGCCGTCCGGCGGTTTTTTTACATGAAAGTATTAATATCCGTGGTTACTGTTTTTCTGCCGCGGCTTTTTCTTCCGGCGTCCGGGTGTCGCCTTTACCGTTATTCAGCAGCTGAATAGCACAATCCATGTATTTATCCGCACCGGTTTTGATCATGTCATGATTAAAGGCAACGGAAGGTGCGCTGTCCTGTAATGCAGTTACATTGATATCACCGTTAAACTGCTTGTTTAAGTCTACTTCGCCCTCAATCCTGACATAGTAAGCGATGCCGTCCGGCAGATAGCGGCCGCACTCTTCAATACTTTTTTCGCTGAATGGCGGGGGATTTTTTGTGGCAGCACATCCGGACAGGAACAGGGCGGCAGAGACAAACGCAGCATAACAAATGACTTTTTTCATAAAAACCTTAAATAACAAATACATTAAGATTTTTATTATATTGCAAATGATTATCATTTAAAATAATTAATTACCCAGGGTGACAAAAAACGATGCATTGCACCGTTTTCTGCCGCCGGACATCACTATTTTCCGGTTTTCAGTCCGTAGGTTTTGAATTTCCCCAGCACCCGCTGCATCTCTTCTGAACTCAGCACCGGCACATCCGGTGTGATGGCGCGGACTTTCAGATACAGCGCGGACAATACTTCGGTTTCATGCGCCAGCCACAGCGCCTTTTCCAGGTTAATTTCCATCACCAGCATACCGTGATGCTGCATAATCAGGGCTTTACTGGTTTTAATTCCTTCCGCAACAATATCCGCCAGTTCATGCGTGCCGAAGGTGGCATACGGCACGCAGGGAACGTGATCAGTGCCGGTCACGGCAACCATATAATGGATCGCAGGAATGGATTCATTAAGAATGGATACCGCCGCCGTATTCAGCGCGTGATTATGTACCACTGCGTTCAGTTCAGGGCGTGCCTGATAGCAGCTCAGGTGAAAATGCCACTCACTCGACGGGATTTTATCCGCCTCCGCCTGTCCGCTGCTGTCCATGTACACAATGCTGTCCGGTGTCAGCTTTTCATAGGGAACACCGCTCGGGGTGATCAGCATACCCTCCTGCCAGCGGGCGCTGACATTCCCGGAAGTGCCCTGATTCAGCCCGCTTGCATTCATTTTCAGGCAGGTATCGATAATCTGTTGTGCCAGCTCAGTGCGGGTCATGATTACACCTCATACTCTGACGGCCACATCTCCGGGAACATCGCTTTCAGTCCGGCCGGAGAGGCGTCACAAATACCGCGTTCGGTAATAAGCCCGGTCACATACTCAGCCGGGGTGACATCAAACGCATAGTTGCCGCAGCGGGTGCCCGCCGGTGCCGTATTCACCCAACTGCGGGTGCCTTCCGGCGTGATACCGAAAACGTGTGATTGTTCTTCACCGTTGCGCTGTTCAATCGGGATCTCTTTTACTCCGTCCCATACCGTAAAATCGAGGGTCGGTGACGGCAGTGCCACATAAAACGGCACATTATTGGCTTTGGCTGCCAGCGCTTTCAGGTAAGTACCGATTTTATTGCAGACATCCCCGCGTGCAGTGGTACGGTCAGTGCCGACAATACACATATCCACTTCGCCGTGCTGCATAAGGTGTCCCCCGGCGTTATCGGCAATCAGGGTATGCGGCACACCGTGTGAACCCAGTTCAAAGGCGGTCAGTCCGCCCTGGTTACGCGGACGGGTTTCATCCACCCAGACGTGAATATTAATACCTTCATCATAAGCCTGATAAATCGGTGACAGCGCCGTGCCCCAGTCAACGGTGGCCAGCCAGCCTGCATTACAATGGGTCAGAATATTAACCGGTTCGCCCGGCTTCTTGCGGGCGGCTATGTCACGGATGATGGTCAGTCCGTGTTCGCCGATACGGTGGCAGATTTCCGCATCTTCATCCGCGATTTCGGCGGCAATACGGTAAGCGGCATCACGGCGCTCAGCCGCAGGAAGTAGTGTCAGTGCACCGCAGATTCTGTCCAGCGCCCATTTCAGGTTGATCGCGGTCGGACGGGTGGCAACCAGCACGTCATACGCTTTTTGCAGGGCGGCATCACTGCTGTCGCGGTGCATCGCCAGTGCCACACCGTAAGCGGCCACTGCGCCAATCAGCGGCGCACCGCGTACCCACATATCTTTAATGGCGGTTGCGGCTTCGTCCATCGTTGTCAGTGTGATGATACTGACTTCAAACGGCAGTTTTGTCTGATCAAAAATACAGACGTGAATGTCATTGTCTGCCAGCCAGACGGAACGGTAATGTTTCCCGTGAATTTTCATTATAACCTCGTGTGCAGGTGATGCTTAACAGTAAGCAAGAAAGGCTTCAACATCCTCAAAACTGTGGTAATGGCGGGCGTTAACAATCAGTTCCCGTGCCAGTTTCAGTGCTCTGCGCTCAAGTGCCGCGCGTTTATCCGCATCAGCAATGGTTTTGAAATCAGCGACACCGGCAAACCCGAGCAGGCGGCGGTTGATCTCCAGCCCGGCGTTGACCAGAGTGTCCTGAAACAGTTCTGCGAAGAAATTGTCCTGTGCGGCTTTCAGGAATTTGTCATCAAACATGCCGTCCTGATACAGCTCGCGCGGCCAGGCATCGCCCTGTGATTTTTCTGTCCACAGACGACGGAATTCCGCCTCAAAGATAGTCCGGGTCTGTCTTATTTGTGATAACAGCCATTGCTGATAGCGTGTGGTTTCCTCTTCGGTTTCCCGGTGTCCGGGCTGAGAGAACCAGGACATATATAAGTTGCCGGTATAGTTGCCGGTATCAAAGGCCATCGGCCCCATAAAGCTGAATTCAGGATCAATGACCTGAACAGAATCAGTACCGACCATGACAGAACCCGAATGTAAGTCCCCGTGCAGCAGTGCCTGCGCCTGAGTCATAAATTTATATTTATAGCGCATCGCGACCTGCACCATTTCCCTGTCCAGCATGACAGCTTTTGCATCGCGATCGAGCTGGGGGGAGGTGTGATGATTACGCGGTGCCGGAAAATAAGGCTCGGTAAAAATCAGATCTTCGGTAATTTTGCATAATTCATGGTTGGCGGAGAACTGTGCGGTCAGTGCTTTCTTTTCCTGTGCCGCCATACCGATATCTGAGGTATGAAACAGTGTCCGTGCCATAAACAGACCGATTTTTTCTGCCAGCTGAGGAACATATTCACCGGCAATCAGCGCCTTGCGCAGAATGATATGGTCAGCGAGATATTCCATCGCAAACAGTGCCATGCTTTCATCATAGAAATAGACATCCGGTACACAGTCCGGCGCGAAACGCTTTTCCTGTGACAGTGCATGATATTCGAAGTAATTGCGCTGCAAAGAGAGTTTCCAGGATTCACCGGCTGCACGGACGTACGGCAGGGATTGTTTTACCACCAGGGCTCTCTCACTGCCTCTGACAATAAACACCAGATTGAGATTGCCGTCACCGATTTCCTCAATCTGCCAGGATTCCGGCACACCACCGGGCAGCAGGTCAGCGGGTAAATGTGAGGACAGGTAAGCAGGAAGTGTGTCACAGGTTTGCGGGGTATATCCGGCAGGGGATTGTTGCATCATAAGATAACCTCAGAAACGGAGATAAGTGGCTACATATGTAAATTATAGCTATACATATGTATTTTTTCTGTGATGTAACTAACACATAACCCGGAGCGGCATTTCTTAAGCGAGTGATAAGGTATAAATGTAAATATATCTTAAGTGTTTTTACGAAACTATTTTTATTAAATATCGGGATATATGATTAATAAATATTAAGCGGTCTGTTTTTTCTGTGAAATTTTATAATCGTATTAAGACTGTTTGTTATATTAAGTGTGATCGGGTAGGTATTATTACATTAAATAGGATTATTGATATTGCAAACAATACGCCTATAAGGTTAAATCCTGATCTCGAAACAAAAGACGCCTTTTGTTTATAATCATTTTTAGTTTATATTTTGTTTTTCATGTGGTTGCATTTTTATTTGACCGCAGATTAGCATGTGGATAGCAAACTTTTAAAAATGGATTTTATTTTTATTACGTGGTCAATATAAGTGAAGGAGAATCTTATGGATACGGAATCTATATATTCCTGCGTAGGAAGTCGTATTAAAGAAAAGCGAAAATACTTAGGGTTAAGTGTTGTTCGTTTAGCGGAAGATATGGGAATAACGCAGCAGCAATTTAACCGTTATGAACGGGGAACCAGTCGTATTAGTATACATTATCTGATGTATCTGGCTGATATGTTCCATGTTCCGGTGGATTACTTTTTCGGTAAGGAATAGTTTCTGTCTGCTGAGTAGTGACAGTGTACCCCCTGTATGTGAGAATAGCCGGCAATTAACATCGCACTGGTTGCTAATTGCCGGTCGGTCATTTGTGCTAGCAGGGTTACAGGTATTATGTCACGCGAATTCTTCCGAAAAGTTGCGGATAAGCAACATATAAAACTCACTTACATCACTCATTTCTATTGTAATCAGCAAGATATCTCTGAAGTCGTCAATTTACTTCGTGAATATGAGACTATGCCGGCATCTGTGCTGGATTATGTTCAGTTCGTGATTGTTGATGATTGCTCCCCGCTTGAATATGAAATTCCTGAGTTTAATTTAAATCTGACGTGGTTGCGGATCACGACCGATATTCCGTGGAATCAGGGCGGTTCCCGTAATCTGGGAGTGACATATGCGGCGTCAGATAAAATTCTGATGACCGATCTGGATCATGTCCTGCCGGTATCCACTTTTACTTACCTGATTAATGCGGCGAATCCCGGGCGGACATTCTATAAACTCTACCGCCTGGACGAGCAGGACAATATCCGCAAAGGGCATTCCAATCTGTTCTTTATGTCCCGTGCCCGTTTTTTCCGTTTTTACGGCTACGATGAAGAGTTTTGCGGTCATTACGGCGCAGAAGATTACCGCTTTGTGAAACTGCAGAAATACCACGGATCCCGACAGCGTTATCTGCCGAAATCGGTATATGCCAGAGAGCGGAATGTGGATCGTCATAAGTCCTACCATACTCTGGACAGAAGCCTGGAATACAACACGCCGGTTGATAAGCGCAAACATGAGGAAGTCTGTACGTATGGTGCGGAATCCGGTCATTCCCGGTTATTTCTTGATTTTGAATGGAAAATTATGCGTTCTGTCTGCCGTCAATCGCCGGTGGTTCGTGAGAAAAACCCCGGCTGGAAAGCCCGCTGGTGGTTGCGCTGGTTATTTGCGCCGCTGGCAAAATAAAGCAGCATAAAAAAAGCGCCCATCGGGCGCTTCTTTGTATCTGTCTGATTTATCAGAATGCTTTGCTGTTTTTAGCAATAATAGCAGCAGCGCGGGTCAGATAAGAAAAGAAAGTTTTGATGCTTTTCATAATAAACTCCTGCTTTTGAGTCAGTGAATAAGCCTGTTTGGCTTTGATGGCGCTACTATATCATTTATGTGACGTATGTCAAATTTTATATAAAATTAATTTTAATTATTTAAAATAAAGTTTGGATGACGCGACGAAAGTCAGATTATCTGCAGGCATAAAAAAAGCGCCCGATGGGCGCTTTTTCTGTATCTGTCTGATTTATCAGAATGCTTTGCTGTATTTTGCAATGATAGCAGCAGCACGGGTCAGATTTGAGAAGAAAGTTTTGATACTTTTCATAATGAACTCCTGCTTTTGAATTAAGTTGGTAAGCTGTTTTGCTTCGATGGGTGTATCATAGCATTTGTGTGAAGTTCGTCAACTTTTTTATCAAAAATATTTTTAAATATTAAAATTATTTTTTGTCGCTATCCGTCGTATCCCTGTTTTTCCTGTGTTTTGGTTATAAGTCAGACTAAACCTGTCTTACAAAATCCCGCCATATAAGATTTTTCCGGTTTAATATTTCTTTTATTTATGAAAATAACAGTAAAATTAGTAACTTAATGATTAATTTTGACTGACTTAAACAAAATATTTGTTCGATATTGACAGGAAAATTCACGTAAAGTATTCCACTGTTACTGAAATGTTATCCGTATGGAACAGGAAAGGGTATTTATCAATGCAATGGAAAAATAGTGCACAACGGTACGGACATCTTTCCGTTCTGCTTCACTGGGGTGTGGCGCTCACCGTTTACGGAATGTTCGCTCTGGGGCTGTGGATGGTTTCGCTGGGTTATTATGATGTCTGGTATCACCGCGCACCGGAGATCCACAAAAGCATCGGGGTCCTGCTGTTTATTGTACTGGCTGTCCGCATGATCTGGCGCTGGATCTCGCCGCCGCCGCCGGCATTATCCACTTACAGCCGGTTTACCCGCATCAGCGCAACATTGGCGCACTGGCTGCTGTACGGTATTTTGTTTGCCATTCTGCTCACCGGCTATTTTATCTCAACGGCAAATGGTCAGGCGGTATCGGTTTTCGGCTGGTTTGATGTTCCGGCCTCGCTGACAGACGGGGCAGGGCAGGCGGACACCGCCGGAACGGTACATTTGTATCTTGCCTGGGCGGTTGTTGTGTTATCGGCGCTGCACGCGCTGGCTGCACTTAAACACCATTTTTTTGATAAAGACGCCACATTAAAACGCATGCTGGGCATGAAACCCTGAACAGGGCGCCCGTAATTTTATTATGACGGAGTAAATACAATGCTGAAGAAAGCACTGGTTGGTTTAAGCGCAGGTATGATGCTGCTGGGTTCAGGTGCGGCAATGGCCGACACCTATAAAATAGATAAAGAAGGACAACATGCATTTGTGCAGTTCCGTATTCAGCACCTGGGTTACAGCTGGCTGTACGGGACATTTAAAGATTTTGACGGTACGTTCACCTTTGATAAAGCTGACCCGGCAAAAGATAAAGTGGATGTCACTATCAAAACCGGCAGCCTGGATACCAACCACGCTGAGCGTGATAAACATCTGCGCGGCGGTGAATTCCTGAATACAGACAAAAATCCGGAAGCGAAATTCGTTTCCACGAAAGTGGAAAAGAAAGGTGATGACTTTATTATCACCGGTGATCTGACCCTGAACGGTGTGACTAATCCGGTAACACTGGATGCAAAACTGACCGGTGAAGGCAAAGATCCGTGGGGCGGTTACCGCGCCGGTTTTGAAGCCACCGGGAAAGTATCTCTGAAAAGCTTTAATATCAAAGCGGATCTGGGACCTAAATCACAGGATGCTGAACTGATTATTTCTGTTGAAGGCGTAAAAATCTGATTATTTTTACGGACTGAGCAATTATCTGAGGCCTGCAATAGCAGGCCTTATTAATTTATGTCACTATCTTTCTCAGTGATAACTCAGCGTATCAGAGGAAAGTGCGTGAATAAAAAACTCAGCTTATTGTTAGTTCTTATTGTTGCCGTGGTATTTGCCGGTGCCGGTTATTATATGGGCACACGGGATGATGTTGTTTCGGTTACTGCTGTCAGTGAAGACGGCATGAATACACAAGCATCACTTGAAGCCGAAATGATGTCGGAGTCCATGCGGTTTATTGAAGTGGTCGGTAAAATTTCCCCGGAAAAATATAAGGATATAAAACAGAAAATGGGGAATTACGGCACTATGACCAGCGGAGAGAAAGTGGAGTGGATGAATGATATTGCCGGGCTGACGGCCGTATTATTAGTTGACCGGATACCGTATGCTTCTGATGATGCGCTGAATGCCTTTGCCGCCGCGGTAAAAGAGCAGGCAGAAGGGTATCTGGTAAAAGATCCGTCCGGACAGCAGTGCTTTAATAACTTTTTCCCCGGACTGAAAAAGTTCCCGCAGAATAAATCTCAGTTTATCTATAATGAAGCCGATATCCGGATGCTGAAAACGGTGAATCTGATCCTGGCATCATCACTGGAAGACCGGAACACCAGTGACGTTCCTGCTGAGGAAGCGTATCAGGTATTAGGGAATATTTATCAGAAACTGACAGAAAAATACGGCGATAAAACAGAACTGTTAACCAATCTGAATGAAGGGGCAAAAGATCCGGTAACGACCTGTCACCTTGTCGGGGATTTTTATGATTACTTTATGCAGGAACCGAATAAAGCAGCGAGTGCAGAAGCATTGCGTCTGATTTTATCTCAGTAAACCTCAAAGCAAGCCGTTCAATAACCGCAGAATAATCTGTTTTGCGGTTTTTTTGTTTCTGCCGTCAGAGCAGCATAACCGTAAATGTGCAAATCGTGCTGTTTTCAGTATCCCGGTAAAAAATAAACAAATGTCAGTAAAACACGATACTTTGTTTAAGAATCCGGAAATATAAACAGAAAATACTCTGATACCCGAAAATGAACACGAAGGTCGAATAATCAGAGGTTTTTTCCTGTTATCTGCTTTTGCGTATTCCGGGAGTGTTGCAGAATGAGAAAAAATAAATATCAAAACCGGCAGGGGATATTACTTTAATACCCGTCAATTTCATTATATTAACTTGTTATTAGTCATAAACTGATGGCCTGGTTGCATTTTTTGTTGTGTTCAGCAGATGTTTTGCTTCTGTTTATATTGTTTTCGGTTTTACCCTGTAATATCCCACTTACCGTTACTTTTATAGTGATTCAGGCTATTCTGTGCGCAATATTTTTCGGATTAACTTTATTACCGGGGTATTTTGATGGACAACACATCAGAGCAGTCTTCTGCTGCCCAGCCTTCTGACAAAAAAACATCGTCATCCAATCCTGTCAAACGGAAAATCTGGCTTGCGGGAACCTCCTTACTCTTTATTGTGCTGCTGGCCGGTTATTTGATTTACTGGCTGATGGTACTGCGTTATCAGGAATATACCGATGATGCCTACGTCGTGGGGCTTCAGGTGCCGGTCGTGGCACAAACCACCGGTAATGTGACGCAGGTGAATTTTGAGAATACCGATCTGGTGCGTGCCGGTGATGTGCTGGTGGTGCTGGATAAAACCAATGCTGAACTGGCTTACGCACAGGCGCGCCATGACCTGGCGGCAACCGTGCGTCAGACTCAGGAGCTCTATTTTAACCGTGATCAGCTCAGTGCGGTCATCGCACAGAAAAAAGTGATGCTGAATCAGGCGCAGAGTGACTATGCCCGCCGCAGTGTGTTAGGACAGCGGGGGACTATCTCCAAAGAAGACTTACAGCACTCACGTGAAGCTGTTGAAGAGGCTCAGGCATCCCTGAATGCGTCTGTTCAGCAACTGAATGCCACCAAAGCATTACTGAAAACCACGGCACTGGCTGATCAGCCTGCCGTATTACAGGCTGCGGATAAAGTCCGCGATGCCTGGATTAACTTACAGCGTACAGAAATCCGCAGTCCGTTTACCGGTTATGTCTCCCGCCGTAATGTGCAGGTCGGGGCTCAGGTCAGCCCTAATGCTTCTCTGATGGCGATTGTGCCGGTCGAGCCGGTCTGGATAGATGCCAACTTTAAAGAAACACAGCTCAGCGGTGTGCGGATCGGACAACCGGTCACGATCACCAGTGATTTTTACGGCGACAAAGTTATCTTTAACGGTACGGTGGCCGGGCTGGATATGGGCACCGGCAGTGCTTTCTCCCTGCTGCCTGCGCAAAATGCCACCGGTAACTGGATCAAAGTGGTGCAGCGTCTGCCGGTCAGAGTTGAGCTGGACCCGCAGCAGGTTGCCAGATATCCGCTGCGTATCGGCTTGTCGATGAACGTGACCATCGAAACCAAAAACAGCGATGGTCCGGTACTGGCTAATATTCAGCGTGATACACCGGCCTTTAAGAGTGATGTGCTGATCCCGGATCTGGCTCCGGTCAATGCGGTGATTGCGCAAATCATTACCGATAACGCCAGTTAATCAGCGCGGGGCTTTATTGTGGCTAATCAACCGTTAACCGGCATGAAACTGGTCTGGGCGACTATCGCGCTGTCGATGGCCACCTTTATGCAGGTGCTGGACTCCACCATTGCCAACGTGGCGATCCCGACCATTTCCGGCAATCTCGGTGCCTCTGTCTCACAGGGCACCTGGGTTATTACCTCGTTCGGGGTATCCAACGCGATTTCCATTGCCATCACGGGCTTTCTGGCAAAACGTTTCGGGGAAGTGCGGGTCTTTATCTGGTCCACCGGGCTGTTTACCCTGACTTCACTGATGTGCGGATTGTCAGACAGCCTGGAAATGCTGATTTTCTTCCGCGTGTTACAGGGCGGGGTGGCAGGGCCGATAATTCCGCTTTCACAGAGCCTGCTGCTGAAAAGCTACCCGCCTGCCAAACAGAATACCGCTCTGGCACTCTGGTCGATGACTATCATTCTGGCACCGGTATTCGGGCCGATTATGGGCGGTTATATCAGTGATAACTTTCACTGGGGCTGGATTTTCTTTATCAACGTCCCTATCGGGATTGTGGTGGTCATTGCCAGTATGATGCTGCTGCGCGGTATGGAATCCAAAGTGACAAAGGTTCCGCTCAATGTGATTGGCTTGTCG
Source organism: Morganella sp. BCCO 40_0007 (assembly GCF_032989665.1). NCBI lineage: Bacteria > Pseudomonadati > Pseudomonadota > Gammaproteobacteria > Enterobacterales > Morganellaceae > Morganella > Morganella sp. BCCO 40_0007. The sequence continues at coordinate 69,655 of NZ_JAVBIN010000006.1, forward strand.
CTGCTGGTGGTCGGGATCGGTTGTCTGCAAATCCTGCTGGATAAAGGGAAAGATCTCGGCTGGCTGGAGTCGGATGAAATTGTCGCACTGGCCGTTATTGCCACTATTGCGCTGGTCTTCCTGGTGATTTGGGAACTGACGGATAAAAACCCGATTGTGGAGCTGTCGCTGTTTAAGTCGCGTAACTTTACTATCGGCACATTGTCAGTCAGCCTGGCGTATATGGTCTATTTCGGCGCGATTGTGCTGTTGCCGCAGTTGCTTCAGGAGGTCTACGGCTATACCGCGGAATGGGCGGGGCTGGCGCTGGCGCCTATCGGACTGGTGCCGATACTGATCTCCGCGTTTGTCGGTAAGCTTTCCAATGTGGTGGACTTGCGCTGGATTGTAACCTTTAGTTTCATGGTGTATGCCGTCTGCTTTTACTGGCGCGCCTATACTTTTGAGCCGCAGATGGGATTCTACGCCTCTGTCTGGCCGCAGCTGGTTCAGGGGTTCGCAGTGGCCTGCTTCTTTATGCCGCTGACCACCATCACGCTTTCCGGCCTGCCGCCGGAGAAACTGGCCTCCGCTTCTGCGCTGGCAAACTTCTTCCGGACACTGGCGGGATCGGTCGGTACATCGATCACCACAACACTGTGGAGCCGTCGTGAATCGTTACATCATTCTCAGCTGACGGAGTCCGTCACCGCGTATAATCCGGAATCAGTACAGATGTATCAGGAGATGGCGCAGCACGGGTTATCACAGGCGCAGACCTCCGCTTATCTGGCGAAGGAGATCACCGCCCAGGGGCTGATTATCAGTGCCAATGAAATTTTCTGGCTCTCCGGCGGTATTTTTATCGGATTGATTGTTCTTGTCTGGTTTGCCCGGCCGCCGTTTGCCACAAAATCTTGATAAGCGCTACAGTTATAAGGAAGTGTAACCGGCAGGCTGCCGGTTACCGGACGCAATGAAAAGGGGTTTTTCATGACATTTAAACGAATTGTGCTTGCCGGGGCGGTCGCGTCGGCCACCTTACTGGCCGCACAGATTGCTTCAGCCTGCACCCGCCTGGTGTATCTCGGCGATGATTCACAGGTGATTACCGCCCGGTCAATGGACTGGAAAAGTGATGTCGGTACCAATTTATGGATCTTCCCGCAGGGGATGGAACGTGATGGCGCCGCCGGGCCAAATTCCGTGAAATGGGTGTCAAAATACGGCAGTGTGGTGGCATCCGGTTATGATGTTTCCACGACAGACGGGATAAATGAAAAGGGATTGTCCGCAAACCTGTTGTGGCTGGTGGAATCTGTTTATCCGACACCGGAAAGTAATAAACCAACGCTGAGTATTTCAGCCTGGGCACAGTATGTGCTGGATAATTACGCGACAGTTGAAGAGGCCGTTACTGCTCTGGAAAAAGAGCCGTTCGCGGTGATTACAGATAAAGTTCCGGGTGAAGAGCGTCTGGCAACGCTGCACCTTTCATTATCAGATGCTTCCGGTGACAGTGCTATCATTGAATATATTGATGGTAAGCAGGTTATTCATCACAGCCGTAAATATCAGGTAATGACCAACTCCCCGGTCTTCAGTGAACAACTGGCACTGGACAGCTACTGGCAGCAGATTAACGGTACTGTGATGCTGCCGGGCACTAACCGTTCAGCAGACCGTTTTGCACGTGGTTCTTTCTATATCAATGCCATTCCGAAAGCGACCTCGCCGAATAAAGCGGTGGCTTCTGTTTTCAGTGTGATCCGCAATGTGTCTGTGCCGTTCGGGCTGAATACCGAAGAAGAGCCGAATATCTCTTCCACCCGCTGGCGCACAGTGGCGGATCACAAACGGCAGATTTATTTCTTTGAATCAGCTCTGACACCGAATATCTTCTGGGTTGATCTGAAGAAAGTGGATTTCAGCAAAGAAAACGGCAAAGTGAAGAAACTCGATTTGGGGCCGGAACAGCAAAATATTTATTCCGGTGATGTGGCCAATGATTTCACTGATGCCAAACCTTTCGTGTTCCAGGGAATAAACGAAGCTATCGCCCGTCAGAAATAAAAATCGTTTACGCCTCACCGGAAAGGTTATAAGATGTATTTAAAATGCATCTTTAAGGTGAGGCGTAAAATGGAAAACACAGTCTGTTATAAAACCCTGCCGGTCTGGCAAAAAAATACTATCCCGATGGCCTTTATGGATCGCCATAATACGGCAGAAGGTACGTGGGCGCAGCTGACGGTACTGGCAGGGGAGATGGATTTTGTCGTTTTCGGTGAAAACGGCGAAGAGACCCGCTACCACTTTGATACCACACATCAGCCGCCGCGCCTTGACCCGCAGGTGTGGCACAAAATTGAATCTGTCAGTGATGATATTTCCTGTCAGCTCGCTTTTTGGTGCCGTCCCGAAGATGAATTCTATAAAATCCACGGACTGACCCGCCCGCATTCTGAAGTCCGTGAACTGGTGACAATGACCAAACCGGGTAAAACACTCGATTTAGGCTCCGGTCGCGGGCGCAACAGCTTTTTCCTGGCACAGCTCGGCTATGATGTAACAGCCATGGATATCAATCCGCAGCATATTCAGGCGATTGAGGATGTTAAATCCGCAGCGGAGATCAGCAATATCCGCACGCAGGTCTATGATATCAACCAGCATGCGTTGCAGGATGATTATGACATCATTATTTCCACCGTGGTGCTGATGTTCCTGAAAAGAGAGAATATTGCCGCGATCGTCGCCGATATGCAGGCCCATACCCGTCCGGACGGGTATAACCTGATTGTCTGTCCGGTGGAAACAGAAAATATGCCGTATGATGAGCTGCCGTTTGACTGCTTCCTGAAACCGGGGGAATTATCCGGTTATTATGCGGACTGGGAGATCCTGAAATACAACGAAAATCCGGGACATCTTCACCGCACTGATGCGGCAGGCAACCGGATACGGCTGAATTTTGCCACCCTGATTGCCCGCAAAAAAGCCTGATTATTATTACCCTCGCGGCGCGTCACCGGTTTTTTCCGGCGGCGTGCCGTTTTGCATCAGTATCCGCTCCAGCAGTACAGAATAGAGCGGACGCCCGCCCAGATACTGCGCCACCAGAGTTGCCCCCAGACACGTGATAATCATCGGCAGGATCAGCTGATAGTTATCCGTCATCTCCAGTACCAGTACAATGCCGGTCAGCGGTGCGCGGACTGTGGCAGCAAAGAGAGCACCCATCCCCGCAATGGCGAAAGTTGCCGGTTCAATCTGATACTGCGGAAACAGCAGCATGGCAGCATAACCGAAGAAACTGCCGAACAGGGTACCGAGCGCAAGTGTCGGCGCAAAAATCCCGCCGGGCGCACCGGAACTGAAGCAGATAACTGTGGTCAGTACACGGAACAGAAAGATCATCAGAATACCGGTCAGCGAATAGTGCAGCGCGGCAACATCCGGAATCACCGCGAACCCGCCACCGGTTACCTGCGGCCAGTACAGCCCGGCAATACCGCATAACCCGCCGATCAGCCCGCCGGTGGCGACAAAGCGGGATGTTTTATCCTGATAAAAACGGCGGAACAGTGTCTGCATGGTGAGCAGAAAACGGTTGAACATCACACCAATCACACCGAAAACCATTCCCAGCACCAGATAGAGCCAGAGTGTATTCAGCGGGGCTGCATGATATTTTCCGATATCGAGAATCGCTGAACCGCTGTTAAATGTCTGAAAAACAATGCTCGACATGATCACGCCGATAAAAACAGCTTTGATAGAAATCAGACTGTAACGGAACTGCGGGCGCATCTCCTCGATAATAAACAGTATCCCCGCGAGCGGAGCGTTGAATGCGGCGGTCAGACCGGCGGCGGCACCGGTCGCCAGTAAGGTATGCCGGGATTCTTTATTTTTCACGCCGGTCAGCGCACTGACCAGTCCGCTGATATTTGCACCTAACTGCACGGTCGGGCCTTCACGTCCCAGCACCATACCGGAACCGAGAGTTCCCAGGCCGCCGATAAATTTCACCGGCAGTACCCGCCACCAGCGTACCGGGCGCACATCCTGCAATGCCCCTTCAATTTCCGGGATACCCGATCCGCCGGATTCCGGCGAAAAACGCCGCACCAGCCAGTAGCCTGACATGGCGAGCAGAGCTGAGATAATAAACATCAGCGGGATCAGTACGATTTTATTCTCCGTCAGTGAAGACAGGGAGCTGACCCGGTACTCACTCACCCAATTGACCCCGCGTTCAAACAATACACCGGTAAAACCGGCGAGTCCGCCGACAACAGCTGCCAGCAGCAGAACAGTGACAGGGGCGAGATTGCGTTCTTTAAGGCGTTTGAGCACACGATAACGGCGTTTGAGCGTGGCTGCCGTATGCGGCAAAGCATCTGACATGGCTGAATATGACCTGTTACAAATAAAAATTACTTACTATTTTAATTCAATTTGTGACAAGTGACACCCTTCACAGATTCAAAAATCCGACACCAATCCGGACGTTTTTTGTTCGCATTCCGGGCGTTTTTCCGCTTTATTAATAAATGATAAATAAATGTTATTTATATGTGACGCGTAAAATAAAAAAGTAACAGGGCCGGTCAGGAGGCGTGAATGGATTTAATAACGGAGTGGCTGGGCGCGCTGAACGGCGTGGTGTGGGGAGTGCCGATGCTGGTGGGTATACTGGGTGTCGGGTTATATATGCAGATTCGGCTGGGTTTTTTACCGATACGTAAACTGGGGACCGGGTTTAAATTATTATTTCAGCGCAATGAATCCCGCGGGGAAGGACAGATCTCCCCGTTTAATGCTCTGATGACGGCCTTGTCCGCGACGATCGGCACCGGGAATATCGCCGGGGTGGCGACGGCGGTGGTGATGGGCGGGCCGGGAGCACTGTTCTGGATGTGGATGACCGCGCTGGTCGGTATGGCGACAAAATATTCTGAAGCCGTGCTGGCGGTACGTTATCGTGAAGTGGATAAATACGGGCAGTATGTCGGCGGCCCGATGTACTACATCAAAAATGGTCTCGGTCCGAAATGGGTCTGGCTGGGAACGTTGTTTGCGGTGTTTGGTGCCTGTGCCGGGTTTGGTATCGGAAATACGGTTCAGGCCAACTCGGTGGCGGATGTGCTGGAGAGTAATTTCGGCGTCAACAAATGGGTGACCAGTGTGGCGCTGGTGCTGCTGGTCGGTGCGGTACTGATCGGCGGGATACGCCGTATCTCGGATGTGGCCGGTAAACTGGTGCCGTTTATGACAGTCGGTTACTTTGGCGCCGGTCTTGTGGTGCTGGCACTGAATATCAGTGAAATTCCGGCAGCATTCTCCCTCATTGTGACCTCAGCTTTCACACCGGTGGCGGCACAGGGCGGATTTGCCGGGGCGACAGTCTGGGCGGCGATACGTTTCGGGGTGGCGCGCGGCGTGTTCTCCAACGAAGCGGGGCTGGGAAGTGCGCCGATAGCGCATGCTGCCGCGAAAACCCAGAACCCGATCCGTCAGGGGCTTATCGCGATGCTCGGCACCTTTATTGATACCATTATTGTCTGTTCTGTTACCGGACTGACCATTGTGATTATGGGCGGCTGGCTGACAGCGGAAACCGGTGCCACACTGACCGCATCCTCTTTCAAAGCCGCGATTCCGGGCGGGAACTATATTGTGGCGATAGCACTGACCATTTTTGCGTTTACCACGATCCTCGGCTGGAGTTTCTACGGTGAGAAGTGTGTTCAGTATCTGTTCGGCGTGAAGGCAATTAAGATTTTCCGTGTATTGTGGCTGATTGCGTTACCGGTTGGTGCCACACAGTCACTGGAATTTGTGTGGCTGCTGGCCGATACCCTGAATGCGATGATGGCTATTCCGAACCTGATCGCACTGATCTTATTAAGTCCGGTGGTATACCGTCTGACGCGTGATCATATCCGGGATGTTAATGCGGACAGTATTGATATGGCAAATGAGTTATATCAGAAGAAATAATCACAGAGATTTAAACAGAAATAATAACGGGCAGGAAACTGCCCGTTATTATTCACACTGTGCTCAGGGTTGCAGCCAGAACAGGCCGCTGCCGTCCAGAGCGGTAAAGGTTTTATGCAGCTTCAGGCTGTCGGCCTGCGGGTCGAGTTCAGGAAACAGATCCGGATGCAGCATTTTGGCGATAACTTCCACGGCAATAATATTGAATGGGGTGTCATAGTATTGCTGATACAGCGCCAGCACCTGCTTTTGCTGATAAGCGGTGAGATATTGCAGTTTTGACCGGGACATCAGTTTTTCCAGCGCCGGTACTGCCCGTTCCGCAGAGCCGGTATAACCGAGCGGTACTGAGACACTGCCTTTGCGGGTATTTTCCCAGTCAGCAACGGTCATCAGATAAAATTGCGGATCAGCCGCAATAATCTGTTCTTCATTCACTTCACCGCCCATACCATTTTTAAACCAGTCGGCACCGAGGTTATGTCCCCCGGCTGCGGCGACAAACTCCCCGAAATTACCGTTACCAAAGGTTTTACAGCAACTGTTTTCCCCGGCAAGACCTGCTGCCCGCTCGATAAAGACTGTCGGCTTTTTGTCTTCCGGGATGTTTGCAACACGGGAGCGGATAAGATCCAGTCGCTGACGGTAGAAATCATTAAACGCTGCGGCCTGTTTTTCCTGCCCGAATACTTGACCCAAAAGCGTCATGCTTGACATGGTGTTTTGCAGCGGGTACTGACGAAAATCGATAAAAATAACCGGAATGCCACTTTTTTCCAGCAAATCCAGTGTGCCGCTTTCTGTCAGTTTGCTTTGCAGTCCGGTATCGAAAATCACCAGGTCCGGCTGATACGTCAGCGCTTTTTCAACACTGAAATCCGATGTGTACGGGTTCGGAAACACTGGAATGTCTTTCAGTTGCGGAAACTGCTTTTCATAAGCGATACGCAGATCCGGCGCTTTTTTGCTCAGTGCATCATCCCATGCGGCGATGCCTTTCAGTGGCTCAGACGGATGCAGGATATTCAGGGCAACCAGTACCCGGCTGTCAGCCAGCATAATACGGGACACCGGGGCATTGACGGTGACTGTCCGCCCGGCGATATCCGTCACAGTAACCGGAGCCGCTGCGGCGCTGAACGGCACCAGTGCCGCGAGTGCGGCACAGACGGTGAAGATAAGTGCCGGAAGACGTCCGGCGCTGCGGAATACAGTTTTCATGATAGTCAGTGACCTTTAAAACTTCACGGAAGCTTGTGCGAAGAAGGTTCGCGGCTGTCCGGCATAAATGCCGTAGTTATTATCTGTCGAACGGGTAAAGCTGGCCTGATCGAACAGGTTTTTTACCCCGGCAGACAGTGTCAGATCTGACCATTGCGGGCCGAAATGATACTCTGCACGGGCATCCCACATCATATAACCCGGAATAATGCCGTAACGCCCGTCAGCACTGCCTTCGGTAATGTAATTTTTCCCGGTTCCCGGTGATTGCTGTTTTGACTGCGCATAGGTGTTGAGATTCCACACCCAGTTTCCGGTTTCATAACGGGCACCGGCAGTAAAGAGCTGGCGGGAGTAGAACGGCAGATCTTTATCCGCAAAATTACCGCGTTTGCTGACTGCTTTTGTGTAGGTATAAGTGCTGTAGATACTGGCGCCGTCGAGCCATTTCGCTGTTTCACTCAGGTCGTAATTCAGCGCCAGTTCCACCCCCTGATGGGTGGTCGCGCCGAGGTTTGTCCAGCCGGTTGAATTTTCAATGTATTGCAGCTGATCATTGAAATCGATATAGAACAGGGTCATTTCCGCCGAGAGCAGCCCGTCATCAAACCGTGTTCCGGCTTCATAGTTATGGGCTTTTTCCGCACTCAGGCCGTTTGCCGGATCATTACCTGCGCCGCCGGTATTGAGCTGGAAATATTGCAGGCTGCCGAATGAACTGCCCGCATTCGCAAACAGCTTCCACTGATCATCAATATGATAAATCACGGACAGCGCCGGTAACGGCTCGCTGTAACTCTTGCTGCGGAACTGATTACGGAAACCGTCATCCAGATGAATGTTTATATTTTCATAACGCAGGCCGGGAATTACCGTCCAGTTACCGAAATTAATGGTGTCATCAATATAGACAGCATGGGCTTCAGTCCCGCCGGAGGTGTGCTGATAGTAGCTGTCGGTCTGCGGGCGTGAGCCTTGTGAACCGGTCGGATACCAGCCGGAACGGTAGGCTTTTTCATCTGCCGTTTCATTCAGATAACGGTAACCGAAGGTAATTTCATGGGACTGGTTATCAAAACGAAACAGCTGTGAATAGCTTGGTTCAATGGCGTAAGCGGTGTAGTGACGCGGATAGGAAACAAGACGGCTCTTACCGGCACTCGCATTTGTTCCCTCGCTTTCAATATAACTGCCACGGTAGCTTTTGCTGAACCAGGTCAGTAATTCAAACTGTTTGTCATCTTCCTGATGGCGGTATTTAAAGGACATATCCTGACGGTTGCCTTCAAAACGGTCAAACGGACGAACTGACTGATAAGGATCGGCTTTGTACTGCGCTTCCGACAGGCCGCCCGGCATCCCGGATTGCGCATGATAATAGTGGAAGTTTGCCAGCAGTTCATCGGTATCACTGAAGGCGTAACAGGTTTTCAGGATAATGTCATCGATATCGGTATTGTCGTTATTTTTGCGGTAACCCTGGCCGTGCAGGCCGGAGTAAAGCAGCATCGCGCCCGCAGAGCCATCTGCGGATGAACCGCCGACAGAAGCATCGGTCAGGGTTTTCAGCCCGCCGGTGCGTGCGCCCTGAGTTTTGACAGAGGCGGAACCGCTGAAGGTTTCCGGAATCGGTTTGGTGACAAAGTTAATCACGCCGCCGACGTTTTGCGGCCCGTAACGGACAGAGGTGGCGCCGCGCATCACATCAATGCTGCTGATGGAGCCTAAAGAGAGTGGTGACATCGATAACTGAGGCTGTCCGTAAGGGGCGGCAGCCAGCGGAATACCGTCGAGCAGAATGGTGGAGCGCGGGGAAAGCCGTGCCGGAAGCCCGCGGATACCGACATTGAGTGAGACATCGCTGCCGCCGGTGCCGTTACTGTCCCGTACCTGGACGCCCGGGATACCGCGCAGGGCATCCGCGATGGTTTCCGCACCGGACTCATCGATTTGTTTTTTGGTTTTGATGGTGCGGGCGCCGCCGTGGTTCAGCAAAATATCACTGTTATCCGTGTTATCCAGCCAGTTACCGACAACGACGATCGGGGTTTCGGTATCTGCGGTGGCGGCGAGACTGCCGCTGCTGATAAAAGCGAGTGCCAGCGCCAGCGGAGTGAGGCGGGCAGGGCGGTAGTATGCGTTACAGGAATCAGTCATCACTCAGTTTTCCGTGAGAATTTAAGAAAGCAAATGATAATTATAACCATTACCGGTGCGCAATGGTTTTTTAACGGAAAGTTACTAAGATGCTGATTTTATGATTCAGAATTTAGTTACAAAATGATTGATGCTGTAGTTATTTTCGGTGTGAATGTGAGCTTGCTGTTTTAGCGGGGAACAGGCGGTTTTATGGATTAGTCCGCCCGTTATCCCGGGAGAGGGCAGATATGTCAGCAATCGGGTTCATCACCGCATAAATAAGAATCAACCCATTCATTCTTTTCGCGGAACAGGTAGATATATTTACCATCAGGAAAGCGGATATCACCGGCACCGCTTGATGATATTCGCCATTCACCTGTCTGACCATTTTCAAGTTCAAGATTGCCGTATGAAATACAGGATGAATAATAATCATGATCCCATGACATGTCTGATGATGTCTCTGCTGACCGGAAGTAATTGATCAGTTGTTCTTTATTTGGTGTGAATTTTTTACAGGCATTAACTTCGCCCGCAGGGGGATTTTTTGTGACAGTGATTCCTGAGTTTTCTATTTCTATATTTTTTACAGACATAGCATTCATTGTTTCAGGAATGAGAGCTATAGTAAGTAACAGGATAGAAAATTTATTTACCATGATGCAGTACTCGCTTCAGTTGTGTTTTTTCTTGCTACATCAGGATGTTTATATACTTCAGATATTGAAATATCCAATGTTTCTAAAAGTTCTGATATCAGCCATTTAAGAGATGCATTTTGTTTGCTGTTCACTGCGTCATATATGTCTTTATTATCACTGTCACGTTCATAGTAACCGACAATTTCAATGCCGATACTATCAGTATTACTTGGGTAGCGATCCGGAAATGACTTTGCCTTCTCTATATCTGATATAGCTTTAGTTCTGAATTTATTTTCCAGGTCTGCCATTTTTTTGAGTTCAGATGGTTCACATTTTTTTGTAATAACACATCTCGATTTCATTTTTCCTAAATGCCACGTTGTTTTAAACAACGAAGCCGTCTGATAAATCACGCCTTCTTTATCAATTAAGAAGTGAGCACCATTACTGCCGGCATGGCTGTAACTGTTAAAGACATGTGTTTCAGCAGGCGTACCAGTCTGGTGAACAATAATGCCGTTCACTTTATCCATCGGGTCGCGCTCGATTTTACTGAATCGCTTAATGGTAATGCGGTTTGATTTTACTAATCCGTTATCATCAATATATAACATTTTATCCATCCTCTGCTCAGTTTCCTTACCGGTTTATATCACGCCGCTGTATCTCAAACTATCGGACAATCCCTTAGTCAATATAACGTTTAACATACTGTAAATGTTAATCATTCGCGATAGTGATGTGTCGTGCCGGTTAATTTTTGCTTTAGATCAAGCAAAGCAATGATAGTCAGGAAAACCCCTTTTCACCGGTCTGAAATGGCGTATTCTTATGTTGCATATGAAATACAACTTATAAGGAAGCAAGAGCATGTACTGTGTGCAATGTGAACAAACGATGCGTACGCCTGTGGGTAATGGCTGTGCCTATGCTCAGGGCATGTGCGGTAAAACCGCAGAAACATCTGACTTACAGGATCTGCTGGTGGCAGTGCTGGAAAGTCTTTCAGCGTGGGCGGTTGCTGCGCGTGAATCAGGTATCATCGATCACGACACAGACAGCTTTGCGCCGCGTGCGTTTTTCTCTACATTAACCAACGTTAACTTCGATTCTGATCGCATCATCGGTTATGCGCAGGAAGCGATTGTGATGCGTGACAGCCTGATGAAACGCTGCCTGGCGAAAAATCCGGCACTGGTTGTGAATCACCCGTTAGCAAACCTGCAACTGAAGGGCACGGATATTGCGTCACTGGTGAAACAGGCGGATGAGTTTGCCCTGAATAAAGATAAGCAGGCTATCGGTGATGATATTCACGGTCTGCGTATGCTCTGCCTGTACGGCCTGAAAGGGGCGGCGGCCTATATGGAGCACGCTCATGTGCTGGGCAAATTCAGCGATGAGATTTACGGCCAGTACCATGAAATCATGGCGTGGCTGGGTACTGATCCGTCTGACATGGGTGAGCTGCTCAACCAGTCCATGGCGATCGGTATGATGAACTTTAAAATCATGGAAATGCTGGATGCCGGTGAGACTGAAGCTTATGGTCACCCGACCCCGTCTTCCGTGAACGTCCGTCCGGTGGCAGGTAAAGCGATACTGATCTCCGGTCATGACCTCAAAGATCTGCATATGCTGCTGCAACAGACAGAAGGCACCGGTGTGAATATTTACACCCATGGTGAAATGCTGCCTGCTCACGGCTATCCGGAACTGAAAAAATACAAACATCTGGTCGGTAACTACGGCAGCGGCTGGCAGAATCAGCAGACTGAGTTTGCCAAATTCCCTGGCCCGATTCTGATGACTTCCAACTGTATTCTGGATCCGAATCCGGGCAGTTACACTGACCGTATCTGGACCCGCAGTATCGTCGGCTGGCCGGGCGCGAAACACCTGAACGGTGATGATTTCAGCGATATTATCGCGCAGGCTCAGGCGATGGACGGCTTCCCGTACAGCGAAATCGAGCACCTGATCACCGTCGGTTTCGGCCGTGAAACGCTGCTCAATGCCGCAGATACCGTGATTGATCTCGTTGCCACCGGCAAACTGCGTCACGTGTTCCTCGTCGGCGGGTGCGACGGCAGCCGCGGTGAGCGCAGCTACTACACTGATTTTGCCCGTCAGGTTCCTCAGGACTGTCTGATTATGACCCTGGCCTGCGGTAAATACCGTTTCAACAAGCTGGATTTCGGTACTCTGGAAGGTTTACCGCGTCTGCTTGATGTCGGTCAGTGCAACGATGCTTACTCTGCCATTATGCTGGCCGTGAAACTGGCTGAGAAACTGGGCTGCGGCGTGAATGATCTCCCGCTGACACTGGTACTCTCCTGGTTTGAACAGAAAGCGATTGTGATTCTGCTGACCCTGCTGGCGCTGGGCGTGAAGGATATCTTCACCGGTCCTACCGCACCGGCATTCCTGACAGACAATCTGCTGAATGTACTGAATGAAAAATTCGGTATGCGTCCGATTACCACTGTAGAAAATGATTTACACGCTGTGTTAGGCGCGTAATTGCTGTAACTGTTAGCACCGGAGAGGGCGGTAACGCGCTCTCCGGCACGGAGTCAGGAGAGCCCGATGACAATGCCGACGTCTTTATGTCCGAACCGCATGCAGGTCCATTCTGTCAGGCAGGAAACCCCGGATGTGTGGACTATCAATCTGATTAACCACGATTTTTATCAGTATCACGCAGGGCAGTATGCGCTGGTGAGTATCCGCAACAGTGATGAGACACTGCGTGCTTATACCTTATCGTCCACACCGGGACTGAGCCCGTTCCTGAGCCTGACGGTACGCCGTCTTGATGACGGACAAGGGTCCGGCTGGCTGACCGGAGAAGTGAAACCGGGTGATTACCTGTGGCTGTCTGACGCACAGGGTGAATTTACCTGTGATGCACGCCCTGCAGAGCGCTATCTGATGCTGGCAGCCGGTTGCGGCGTGACACCGGTGATGTCGATGACCCGCTGGATCCTGCATCGTCAGCCTGAAAGTCAGGTGACCGTGATCTTTAACGTGCGTGATAAGCAGCAGGTGATTTTTGCTCAGGAATGGCAGCAGTTATTGTCGGCATTCCCGGCCCGCCTGCGCCTGATTCTGATGGTGGAAAACAGTGATGAGACGGATGAATTGTTATCAGGCCGGTTATCAGAAGAAAAACTGAAATCCCTGATCCCGGATATCGCACAGCATACCGTTATGACCTGTGGCCCGGCGCCGTATATGAAGAATGTGCAGACATTTTGTCAGGCGCTGAATGTGGACCCGGGCTGTTTCTTTATGGAGCGTTTCGGGCCGGAGCCGGAAGCAGAAGCCGGAGAGCAGATGGTCACTATGACTATTCAGTCTCCTTTGCGTCAGGTAAAAGTGCCTGTCGGTATGACGCTGCTGGCGGCGATGGAAGCCAACAGTGTGCCGGTGATGGCGGCCTGCCGCGCCGGTGTCTGCGGCAGCTGTAAAACCCGCGTACGCAGCGGTGAATACACCACCACCAGCACCATGACGCTGACCCCGGAAGAGATTGAGCAGGGTTATGTTCTTGCGTGCAGCTGTCAGATTCAGGGCAATGTTGAATTAGCCTGATTGAGAATCATTCTGTATAATTGCAAAAAAGCGCCGTTTTCCGCGGCGCTTTTTCTGTTTCCGGCGGATAAACGCCGGGTTTCCGCTATGCTGTAAATGTGATCATAATAAAAAAGGATTTTCAGCAATGAATAAGACAGAATTTGTAACCCGTGCCCTGACTGACGTTCTCGGTGAACATATCGGTGATGAATCCCTGGTGGAACAGTATTTTTCCCGTGATTATGTTCAGGTGGTGAATGGCCAGACAATTGAGTTCCCCGCGTTTCTTGCCCATCTTAATGCCCTGAAAATGGCAACCCGCAGTATTACCATTGAGATTAAATCCATCGCAGAAGGCGAGTCCTGTGTACACACGCAGCATATCGCGAAGGCGGAAAAAATCAGTGGCGAACACGCCGCCTTTGAGGTTTTCGCCTGCTTCCGTCTGGCAGACGGTAAAATTGTCCGCTGTGAGGAAGTGACACGGCAGCTGACCGGTGATGAGAGCGATAACGATCTGGGTTCCCGGACCTGATTTCTAACCTCAATGGTTTCTAAACGAAATAGTAATAGTCCTCGCCATATAATTTCTGAGCGTTATAATTCGCGCCGCATTTAAGGTGCAGTATCTCGTTAGGCGAGGCTCCTATACAAACAAAGGTTGCTGATCTGACGACGTCGAGAGACGCCCAAGATTAGGACAGGTTATATCGAACAGAAGGTATAACCCGAGGTAACTTCCCGCAGTCTGCGGGATACGTTGTATAGTGCTAAAACCGAGACGTGAGATAGCCTACGCATTCTCTCATCTGGTTTCGCCCCTATTGGAGTGCTGTTTGAAGTCCATAACAGACATAGGGTCACACATCATGAAATTAACCAACTACGAAAAAGCGGATGCGCTGGTCATTTCCGCGCCATCCGTTAATCCGCCACACCATACCGATCGTCCGCAGCGTAATGATGAAGACGCCGTCAGTGCTTACATGAGTCAGGCGTATATCCGCGTGACCGTGTCAGACACGATTGCAGCCGTCAAACATACACTGCGTGAGGAACTGGACGGTGAGCAGATCCCCACTTATTTATATGTACTGGATGAGGATAATTACCTGAATGGTATCCTGCCGGTCAAAGCCCTGCTGACCGCAGCGGAAGATACGTTTGTCGCGGATGTGATGCGCCAGACCTGTTTCTCTGTGTCACCGGAGCAGTCCCGGCACGACGTGTACGAGCTTATCAACAACAGCGGGATTGATACTGTACCGGTGGTACAGTTCGGCAAGCTGGCCGGTATTCTGCGTCCGCAGGATATCGCGGAACTGATTGAAGATGAGAATACCCAGGATGCGGCATTACAGGGCGGCTCTCAGCCGCTGGATGAGCCTTATCTGAGCACCAGCCCGTTCACACTGTGGCGCAAGCGCGCAGTATGGCTGCTGATGCTGTTTGTGGCGGAAGCCTATACCGGTACGGTGCTCAAGGCATTTGAGGAGCAGCTGGAAGCGGCTATCTCACTGGCTTTCTTTATCCCGCTGCTGATCGGCACCGGGGGTAACAGCGGAACACAGATCACCTCGACGCTTGTCCGTGCGATGGCACTCGGAGAAGTCAGCCTGCGCAATATCGGTGCGGTGCTGCGCAAAGAGTTATCCACCTCACTGCTGGTCGCCTTTACCATGGGATGTGCGGGGATGATCCGCGCCTGGTTCCTGGGGGTCGGGCCGGAAGTGATGATGGTGGTCAGCCTGACACTGGTTTGTATCACGGTCTGGAGTGCGGTGGTATCTTCCATTATCCCGATGGTGCTCAAGCGTCTGAAAGTGGACCCGGCTGTTGTTTCCGCGCCGTTTATTGCCACTCTGATTGACGGCACCGGGCTGATTATCTACTTCGAGATGGCCAAGCTGATTATGACTGATCTGGTATAAGGTCGCCGGGGGATGATATTGCAGCCGCATTGTTATCCCACACCAGCGTACTTTTACACTGACGGCACAGGTACTGACTCTCCCCGCGCAACACTTTGTTGTGACGGCGGACAGTCAGTTCATGTGCCGTTTTGCATTGGCAGCGGTAGGTAAATGTCCGGCTGCGGACCGAGGTTACATCAAAGCGGTGTGTGCGGACGGCCGGGACACCGAGCACATCTGTCATCATCCACTGCCATTCCCGCCCGTGGGGGGCAACGCGGCCGAAACGACGGTAAACCAGCAGATGCGCCAGCTCATGAGGAACCACATCCTGTATGAATTCATGGCCGTTTTCAGTCAGTAATACCGGGTTGAGGCGGATTTCCCATGTTTGCAGGCGGGCACTGCCGGCCGTGGTACCGCGCTGACGGTAATTCAGTTCAGGTTCCGGATAATCTGTTTTCAGCACCAGACGGGCGCGGGTCAGATAATCACGCAGGGTCTGCATGCATGCCTGTTGTAATGCGGTGGGGATTCGGATCGGTTTCATAACCGGAAGCTTAGCGATACCGCCGTCAAGCTGCAACCGTTATCAGCATGTTGTATATGTTGCAAAATAATATTATATTAAATCATATAATGTCGTAAGGAATCAATTCATGACACCAACACAGCTTACCGATATGCAGGAAGCCGCCGCAGGCGTTGCTGCTCTGCTGAAAACACTGGGAAATCCGGATCGTCTGCTGCTGCTCTGCCAGCTGAGTCAGGGAGAAAGCAATGTCAGTGAACTGGAAGAGCGCACCGGCATCAATCAGCCGACATTGTCACAGCAACTGACGGTATTGCGTAATGACGGGCTGGTGAGTACCCGGCGTGAGGGAAAACGTATCTATTATTCCGTGACAGATGAAAAAGTTCTGATATTGCTGACGACGTTGTATCAGCTTTATTGTCCTGAAAAAAAAGGAAAATAATATGGTGATTGATAGCGCGGCGTTTACACCGGTCAGTGCGGCATTGGGCGGACTGATGATTGGTATCGCGGTTGCTGTGCTGTTGCTGTTTAACGGCCGGATTGCCGGTATCAGCGGGATCTTCGCCAATATGCTCACAAAACAGAGCGGCTGGCGGGTAGCATTTATTGCCGGACTGGCAGGTGCACCGTGGATTTACATGCTGTTTGCCGGACAACCGGATGTGGTGATTACAGCGGACTATCCGCTGCTGATCGCCGCCGGTCTGCTGGTCGGTTTCGGCACCCGGCTGGGTAACGGCTGTACCAGCGGGCACGGTATCTGCGGTATGGCGCGGCTGTCAAAACGATCATTTGCTGCGGTGGCGGTATTTATGGTCAGTGCCTTTCTGACTGTCTGGCTGATGAAATAAGGACGCACTATGCCTGTTATCACTGCATTAATCAGCGGAATTCTGTTCGGCCTCGGGCTGCTGGTGGCCGGGATGGGAAATCCGCAGAAGATTCTGGCGTTTCTGGACATTACCGGCAACTGGGACCCTTCTCTGCTGATCACCATGGCGGTAGCGATGGCGATCAGTATGGTTGCTTTTGCCGTGGCAAAAAAACGTAAAAAGACGGTATGCGGTACACCGCTGGAGTTACCGGTAAACAGCAAAATTGATAAACGGCTGCTGACCGGCGCCGTGCTGTTTGGTATCGGCTGGGGACTGGCGGGGATCTGCCCGGGACCGGGTATTGTGCTGGCCGGGATGCTCAGTATTAAGGGCTTGATATTTACAGCATCAATGACTGCCGGGATGGTGATTTTTGCGCTGTATTCATCATGTCAGCGCGGAAAAATATAGTTTTTCACCGATTCTGCGCATAAAAAAACCGGCTTTTCAGCCGGTTTTGTATGTCTGTTAAAGCAGTAAATTATTTCAGACCGGCGGCTTCGCGCAGCTGTTCTGCTTTGTCAGTTTTTTCCCACGGGAACTGAGGACGGCCGAAGTGACCGTATGCTGCAGTTTCCTGATAAATCGGGTGCAGCAGATCCAGCATCTGAATCAGACCATACGGACGCAGGTCGAAGAACTCGCGCACCAGCAGTGTCAGTTGCTGGTTGGAGACTTTACCGGTACCGAAAGTTTCCACCATAATAGAGGTCGGCTCTGCCACGCCAATCGCGTAAGACACCTGGATTTCACAACGGTCAGCAAGACCGGCTGCGACAATATTTTTTGCCACATAACGGGCTGCATAGGCTGCGGAACGGTCAACTTTTGACGGGTCCTTACCGGAGAATGCACCGCCGCCGTGACGTGCCATACCGCCGTAAGTATCGACGATGATTTTACGGCCGGTCAGACCGCAGTCACCCATTGGCCCGCCGATAACGAAACGGCCGGTCGGGTTGATGAAATATTTGGTGGTCGGGTCCAGCCACTCCACCGGCAGAACCGGCTTGATGATCTCTTCCATCACGGCTTCATGCAGATCTTTCTGAGAGATATCCTCTGAATGCTGGGTTGACAGAACAACCGCATCAATCCCGGCGATTTTGTTGTCGTCGTAACGGAATGTGATCTGGCTCTTCGCATCCGGGCGCAGCCATGGCAGAGTTCCGCTTTTACGGACCTGAGCCTGGCGCTCAACCAGACGGTGAGCATAGGTGATCGGTGCCGGCATCAGCACGTCAGTTTCATTTGAGGCATAACCAAACATCAGACCCTGGTCACCGGCACCCTGCTCAAGCGGGTCTGCACGGTCAACACCCTGGTTGATATCGGCAGATTGTTTACCGATGGCGCTGATCACCGCACAGGAGTCAGCATCGAAGCCCATGGATGAGCTGGTATAGCCAATCTCACGGACAGTGCGGCGCGTAATGTCTTCAATATCAACCCAGGCCTTGGTGGTGATTTCACCGCCGACCAGAACCATACCGGTTTTGACATAGGTTTCGCAGGCAACACGCGCTTTGGGATCTTGTTCTAAAATCGCATCAAGGACTGCATCCGAAATTTGGTCGGCAATTTTATCCGGGTGTCCTTCAGATACGGACTCAGAAGTGAAAAGATGTGTAGTCATTATTTTTCTCTACCTTAAGTGAAGTGAACTTTCGGTACATTGATGGATGTATTAACTTCTAGACGGCTATTCTAGTTTAAAATCGGCAGTGGTTCCAGAAATTTTATAGTGCCTCCGCTTTTTTCACTGGTTTTTTTCGCTTTCCGGAATGTGTTACCGGACTGTTTTCATTTTTTACACTTATCTGTCATTTTGATTTTGCATTTTTGTGTCATAACCGGTATAAACTGCTCCCGGTAGCTGTGAATTTTTCTTCAGTTATAAACGGCAGAAACTCAGGTTTTCTGTATGATTCAGGCGGGGGTTACGGCGTGTAATCCTGTGTGGGGGTAAATGGGTTAATGAACCATTATCTGCTGCTTGTTGACGTTCAACAGCCACGTGCCTTACAGCATGTGTCCGCGTCCTTTTCTGTTCTCTCTTCCTCTCTGACTGACACGTGCTCTGCACGGTGTTTTCCGTATCCGTTACACTCAAACAGACCGGATAACGCAAGCAGGCGGGTCACTCTGCGGTAAACCCGTAAATCTGTGTCCGGTTTTTGCCGGATGATGTAATCCATTTTGAATTTTTACTTGTCAACAGGACAGATTTATCCCACGGTGAAGGGGGATAGGCGTATGTCAGCCATACAGGTAAGTTTCACTCCAGAATCAGGAGATGACTAATGAATGATAATATCGCGCTGAAGATGCAGCAGACCTATAACATCGCATACTGGGGCGGCAGCTATTACGGTGTGAATGACCTCGGTCATGTCACCGTCTGCCCGAATCCGGATATGCCGCAGGCCTCCGTTGACCTGGCTGAACTGGTTAACCGTGTTCAGAAAGAACGGGAACACATCCGTCTGCCTGCATTATTCTGCTTTCCGCAGATTTTGCAGCATCGTCTGCGCTCAATTAATGCCGCGTTCCGCCGTGCCCGCGAATCTTATGGTTACAAAGGTGATTATTTTCTGGTTTATCCGATTAAGGTTAACCAGCAGCGGCGCGTGATTGAAACCCTGGTCAATGCCGGGGAGCCGCTGGGGCTGGAAGCCGGTTCCAAAGCCGAGCTGATGGCAGTACTGGCGCACGCAGGTATGACCCGCAGTGTCATCGTCTGCAACGGCTATAAAGACCGTGAGTATATCCGTCTTGCTCTGATGGGCGAGAAACTCGGTCACAAAGTCTATCTTGTGATTGAAAAAATGTCTGAAATTGCCATGGTGCTTGAAGAAGCCAAAAATCTTGATGTGGTGCCGCGCCTGGGTGTGCGGGCGCGTCTGGCTTCTCAGGGCTCCGGCAAATGGCAGGCCAGCGGCGGTGAGAAATCCAAATTCGGCCTGGCCGCCACTCAGGTGCTTCAGCTGATTGATATGCTGCGTCAGGCAGACAGCCTGGAGAGCCTGCAACTGCTCCACTTCCACCTTGGCTCACAGATGGCAAATATCCGCGATATCGCCACCGGTGTCCGTGAATCCGCCCGTTTCTATGTCGAACTGCATCAGCTGGGTGTCAATATTCAGTGCTTTGATGTCGGCGGCGGCCTCGGTGTGGACTATGAAGGTACCCGTTCTCAGTCTGACTGCTCGGTAAACTACGGTTTGAATGAGTATGCCAATAATGTGATCTGGGCTATCGGTGATGCCTGTGAAGAGCACGGTCTGCCGCATCCGACGGTGATCACCGAATCCGGCCGCGCCCTGACGGCGCACCATACGGTGCTGGTTTCCAATGTGATCGGCGTGGAGCGTAACGAGTTCTCCCCGGTGGAAGCCCCGGCTGAAGATGCACCGCGTCCGGTTGCCAGTCTGTGGGAAACCTGGGAAGAGATGCAGACCAAGGGCAACGCCCGCTCTCTGCGCGAATGGCTGCACGACAGCCAGCTCGACCTGCACGATGTCCACACGCAGTATGCGCAGGGCATGCTTTCTCTGACTGAACGCGCCTGGGCGGAAGGGCTGTATCTGAATATCTGCCGCCGTATCCAGCAGGATCTCGATCCGGGTAACCGCGCACACCGCCCGATTATCGATGAGCTTCAGGAACGTATGGCGGATAAATTCTATGTGAATTTCTCGCTGTTCCAGTCACTGCCGGATGCGTGGGGGATCGACCAGCTGTTCCCGGTACTGCCGATTGAGGGGCTGGATAAGCCGCTGGATCGCCGCGCGGTACTGCTGGATATCACCTGTGATTCCGACGGAATTATCGACCATTATGTTGACGGCGACGGGGTGGCAACCACGATGCCGATGCCGTCTTATGACCCGGAAAATCCGCCGATGATGGGCTTTTTCATGATTGGTGCCTATCAGGAAATCCTCGGCAATATGCATAACCTGTTCGGCGACACTGCTGCACTGGATGTGTATGTCGGCGAGAACAGCCAGGTTCGCTATCTGGAAAGTGAAGAGGGCGATTCCGTGGCGGATATGCTTCAGTATGTGAAGCTCGATCCGAAAATTCTGCTCGAACGCTTCCGTGATCAGGTGAAAGTCTCTGATCTGGATGAAGAGGAGCAAAAAGCCTTTACCGAAGAGTTCGAGAGCGGTCTGTACGGTTATACGTATTTGGAAGACGAATAGATTAGAAAGTGAATAATGCCCGGCGGAATAATACGTCCGGTTTTGTGTCAGTAAGACATTGATAAAGGAATCATTATGATTAACAGCACATTAGGCAATCAGACCGATAATTCACTGGTCTCTAATGCGTTTGGTTTTCTCCGCCTGCCGCTGAATTTCCAGCCGTACACCAGTGACGCTGACTGGGTGATCACCGGTGTTCCGTTTGATATGGCGACTTCCGGCCGCGCAGGTTCCCGTCAGGGACCGGCAGCGATCCGCCAGATTTCAACCAATCTGGCCTGGGAAGGTAACCGCTGGCCGTGGACATTCGATATGCGTGAGCGTCTCAATGTGGTGGACTGCGGTGATCTGGTGTTCGCATTCGGTGATGCGCAGGACATGAGTGATAAGTTACAGGCACACACAGAGAAAGTGCTGGCGTCCGGTAAAAAATGTCTCTCTTTCGGGGGTGATCACTTTGTGACACTGCCGCTGCTGCGCGCACACGCCAAACATTTCGGTAAGATGGCGCTGGTGCATTTCGATGCTCATACCGACACTTACGGCAACGGCAGCAAGTTTGACCACGGCACCATGTTTTATCATGCCCCGAATGAGGGACTGATTGACCCGGCGCATTCCGTGCAGATTGGTATCCGTACCGAGCATGAAACCGATAACGGTTTCACCGTGATTGACGCCGCGCAGGTTAATGACCGCACGGTGGATGATGTGATTGCTCAGGTGAAAGCGATTGTCGGCGATATGCCGGTTTACCTGACCTTTGATATCGATTGTCTGGATCCGGCATTTGCCCCGGGGACCGGTACACCGGTTATTGGCGGGCTGACAACTGACCGCGCCCTGAAACTGCTGCGCGGCCTTCAGCCGCTCAATATCGTCGGGATGGATCTGGTGGAAGTGGCACCGGCATATGACCAGTCTGATATCACAGCACTGGCCGGTGCAACTATCGCACTGGAAATGCTCTATCTCCAGGCCGCGAAAAAAGGCTGAAACCGGTTTTACCACCGTTAAAACAAAAGACCCGCAACTGCGGGTCTTTTTACATCTGCCGGTGATAAACCGGACAGTTGCTCATTATGTGCTTACCGGCTTGCAACCCGGGTAAAAACGCGTATGTTTTTAAATGAGTATTAATATCATAACGAAATACCTCACTCATTAAGGAGCACATCATGGCACTAACGGGTAAAGTGATTCTGGTTACCGGCGCTGCGCAGGGGATTGGTCGTGGTATCGCATTACGGTTAGCCAAAGAAGGGGCGGATATCGCGCTGGTGGATCTGAAAGAAGAAGGGCTGGCGAAAGTCAAAAAAGAAGTGGAAGCCCTGGGTCGTAAAGCGGCAACATTCACCGCAGATATCAGTCAGCGCGATCAGGTTTTTTCGGTTGTTGATAAAGCAGAAAAAGCGCTGGGCGGTTTTGATGTTATGGTCAATAACGCGGGTATTGCACAGGTTAAAGCGATTGAAGATGTTCTGCCGGAGGATATGGATCGTATTTTCCGCATTAACGTCGACGGCACCATGTGGGGAATTCAGGCCGCAGCAGCCAAATTCAAAGCTCGCGGACAGAAAGGGAAAATCATTAACGCCTCATCCATTGCCGGGCATGATGGTTTTGCCTTACTCGGCGTCTATTCCGCCACTAAATTTGCGGTCCGCGCACTGACTCAGGCGGCGGCCAAAGAGTTCGCCAGCAGCGGGATCACCGTTAACGCTTACTGTCCGGGTATCGTCGGTACAGATATGTGGGTGGAAATTGATGAGCGTTTCTCTGAAATCACCGGCGCGCCGAAAGGGGAAACCTACAAAAAATATGTCGACGGTATTGCGCTGGGCCGCGCTCAGACACCGGATGATGTGGCAGCACTGGTTTCTTTCCTGGCCAGCGATGACTCGGATTACATCACCGGTCAGGCGATTCTGACCGACGGTGGTATCGTTTACCGCTAAATTATTGTGTTTATATTCACAGACATCCGCCGCATGCTGAATGCGGCGGATTTTTTTATGTATACTGAACCGTAGGATAACGCTGCGGGTAACAGGCATGAAATACGATCTGAATGACCTCTATTATTTTGTGAAAGTGGTGGAATACGGCGGATTTTCGCCGGCAGGAGAAGCACTGGGAATCCCGAAATCCCGGCTCAGCAGGCGTATTGCTGACCTGGAACAGAAACTGAATATCTCACTAATCTACCGCTCCACCCGTCAGTTTCATGTCACTGAGGTCGGGCAGGCCTTCTACCAGCAGTGCAAAAATGTGATTGATGAGGCGGAAATTGCCGAAGAAATTATCTGCTCAGTACAGGGACATCCGCGCGGCAGTGTGAAGTTTTCCTGTCCGGTCGCACTGTTACAGGCCTATCTTCAGGATCTGCTGACCGATTTTATGGTGAAATATCCGGATATTGATGTGCAGATCCTGGCGGTTAACCGTCCGGTGGATGTGATCAGCGAAGGGTTTGATCTTGCACTGCGGGTGCGCTCTCTTCCGCTGGATGATTCCGGACTGACCATGAAAGTCCTCGGATATTCACGCCGTGTGCTGGTCGCCTCGCCGCTGTTATTTGCCGGAAAAGCGGCACCGCAGCATCCGGATGATCTGACCGAATTCCCGATCCTCGCCAACAGCGAACAAAAACAAAACTACACGCTGACACTGACCAGCGAAGACGGCAGCAGCATCACCAAACACCTCACGGCACGCCTCGCCACAACGGATGTCATGACACTGCATCGTGCGGCATGCAAAGGGCTGGGCATTGCCCGGCTGCCGGAAGGTGTGGCGCTTAACGATTTGAATGCCGGGCGGCTTGTCCGTGTTCTGCCGGGCTGGCAGTTCCCGGAAGATGTGATACACGCGGTTTTCCCGTCCCGAAAAGGGTTATTACCTGCTGTGCAGGCGCTGCTGAATTATCTGGCGGAGCATGTTCCGCAGACGGCGGCGTTTTCGGGGGCGGGGGGATAGTGAGGCAAATAATCATTCTATTCGCCTCAATTAGTGAGTAGAATAGCGGTATTATTCTACTCATCGGAGGCAGTATGTGGATATGGGAACATCATAGCTGGCCCGGATTTACGTATGATTTGCAGCAGTTACTACCACTGTTGCGGGAAGCTGCATTTCTTCAGGGTGATTTATACGGCAGCAATAAAGCGCTTGATCTTGCTGAAGATAAGACACTGGATACGCTTCTGGCAAATATTATCTACTCAAGTGATATTGAGGGAGAAAAACCGGATGCCCGTTCTGTCAGATCATCACTGGCGAATCACCTTGGTATTTCTGAGGAGGTCTCTTATCCGGCGGATAAACGTACGGAAGGCCTGGTGGAGTCAGCTCTGGATGCAATCAATAATCCCGGTGAACCGCTTTCTGCGGCTCGTCTTCTGAAATGGCATACCTGGTTATTCCCTGAAAATGACAACCTTTTTAACCGGACAACCGGAGGGTGTTTCCGTTCCGGAGCCGTTCAGGTGGTATCCGGCAGGCTGGATAAACCGGTCATTCATTTTGAGGCCCCTCCGGCGGATCGGGTGGATGCAGAAATAAACGCATTTATCACCTGGTTTAATGAAAGCAGAGATAATCCCGGTATTGATCCCGTTTTACGGGCAGGTATTGCCCATTTGTGGTTTCTGACCATTCATCCTTTTGAAGACGGGAATGGCCGGATTGGACGTCTTATTATGGATCTGGCACTGGCTCAGGCAGAAAACAGTACTGTGCGGTTATATGCAATGTCGCAGACCATCAATGAGCACCGTAAAGAATATTATAATGTGCTGGAGCAGACACAACGGCAGGGAACGGACATTACGCCGTGGCTGAGTTGGTTTGTGAAAATGCTGGTGGTGTCTGTCGGCGCAACGCTGGCGCAAATCAGGCGGACACTGGAAAAAACCAGATACTGGCACCGGTTTGATCAGAACCGGCTGAAACCGGAGCAGGCCAAAGTACTGAACCGGATGCTGGACGGTGATTTTTCTGACGGTGTTAATAACCGGCAGTATATGTCAGCAGCAAAAGTCAGTCGCGCCAGTGCAACACGGCATCTGGCTGATTTGGTTGAGTCTGGTTATCTGACAGAAAGTGAAAGCGGGGGGCGCAGCAGCCGCTATTGTCTGAATAAAGGATAATAAGAGGATGAGGCAAATAACCACGCTATTCGCCTCATTTTGTGAGGCAAATAACGGACGTATTTGCCTCATCTGTCTTACTCAGCCGGGATCTGTCCGAAACGGCCGTTGTTGAAATCCTCGATAGCTTCGCGGATTTCCTGCTCGCTGTTCATTACAAACGGGCCGTAACCGACAACCGGCTCATCAATCGGCTCGCCGCTGAGGAACAGGACAACCGCATCTTCGGTTGCTTCCAGCAGAATGGTGCTGTCAGTGCCGTCCAGAATCATCAGTTCGCCGGTGTGCAGCGGTGCACGGCTGTCGACATAAATGCTGCCGTGCAGGACAATCAGCCCGGCGTTGCGGCTGGCTTTTGCCGTCAGGCCGGTGACTTTTCCGGCTTTCAGGCGCAGATCCCACACATCCATTTCGGTAAACGTCCGGGCCGGGCCGCGTGCCCCGGCATATTCCCCGGCAATCACCCGCAGTGTTCCCGCGTCATTCGGCAATGTGACCGCCGGAATGGCGCTGTTTTTCAGTAACTGATAACCCGGCGCGGCGGATTTTGCGGAAGCAGGCAGATTCACCCACAACTGCACCATATCCAGTGTGCCGCCCTCCCGCATAAAGCGGTCAGAATGGTATTCCTGATGCAGAATACCGGATGCCGCAGTCATCCACTGCACATCCCCTTTACCGATAACACCGCCCTGACCGGTGGAGTCGTGATGCGCCACCTCGCCGTCATAGACGATAGTTACTGTTTCAAAGCCGCGGTGCGGGTGTTCACCAACCCCACGGTTAGCGCCTGCTGATGCCGGGAAATCCGCAGGTCCGGCGCGGTCGAGCAGGATAAACGGGTTGAGATGTTTGCCGTGATTACTGTAGGAAAACATCTGGCTGACCGGGAATCCGTCGCCGACCCAATGGCCTTTTGGTGCACGGTAGGTGCCGATAATGTTTCTCATGATGTCTCTCCTGATAATTATGTATGAATTGATAATAAGGGCGGAAATCGTCAGGGAGTAGTCATGAAAACAGGTTTCACTGTTGCAGAAACAGAACAGTTTTATGATACCCGGATTATCCTGTTTTCAGAACAGTGTTTATCAATATCCGCTCTACCGGCAGGAAAAGGAACATCGTATTGTTAGCGGCATCGGGGCCGGCAGAAAGAGTGGCGGCGACTGTCAGAATATTAATCAGGAAAGAAAGAATGAAAAAGATCGGCTTAACGCTGTTTGCTTCACTGTTTTTATGGAATACCGCACAGGCGGCTGACTATAAATTAGATCCGGGCCATACCAAAGCGGTGTTCTATATTGATCATTTTAATACCTCTACCAACAGCGGCGGTTTTTATAATATTACCGGTGATATGGCCTATTCACCGGAGAAACAAACCGGGCATGTTCAGGTCACTATTCCGGTGAAAACCCTGAATACCGGGATTGACGGATTTAATCAGCATATGCTGAGTGCAGATATTCTTGATGCGGAAAAATATCCGGAGATTAAATTTGATTCATCAAAATGGCATTTTTCCGGAAATAAACTGATGTCGGTGGATGGTAATTTAACGATCAAAGGAAAAACACATCCGGTACAGTTACAGGTAACGAAATTCGGCTGTTATTTCAGTCCGGTATTTAAAGCAGATGTCTGCGGCGGTGATTTTGAAACCACGATTGATCGTACTCAGTGGGGCGTTGATTTTCTCGCTGATGCCGGTATTCCGGCGAATATGTCACTGAAAATTCAGGCTGAAGCAATTAAACAATAAATTTATACCGGGAACAGGAATCATATTATGCAAAGATCAAAAGCAGGTGTATTCGCCGTTGCGGCGCTGGGGCTGGCAATGACACTGAGTACCGCGTACGCGGCAGAGTATAAAGCCAGTACCAAAGAAGGGCCGGTGAAAATTGTTAACCTGAATGACCTGGAATCACAGGTAAAAGCCAATATGGATAAAGGGGCATTCGGTTATATCCGCGGTGGTGCGGAAGATGAAAAAAATATGCGTGATAATACCGCCGGTTTTGATCGCAAATATATTATGCCGCGCGTGATGCAGGGAATTGAATTAAAGGATATCGATCTCTCAACGTCATTCCTGGGCATACCTCTGGCAACGCCTGTCATTCAGGCACCGATGGCGGCACAGGGGCTGGCACACCGTGACGGGGAAATTGCCACGGCAAAAGGCATGGCAAAAGCGGGTTCTGTTTTCTCTCTCAGCACCTACGGAAATAAAACCATTGAGGAAGTGGCGGCGGTATCTGACGGACATCCGTTCTTCTTCCAGCTCTATATGAGCAAAAATAATGCGTTTAATGAATTCACCCTGAAACGGGCGAAAGAAAGTGGTGCCAAAGCGATTATTCTGACCGTGGATTCTCCGGTCGGCGGCTGGCGTGAGGATGATTTACGCAACAATTTCCAGTTCCCGTTAGGATTTGCCAACCTTGAATTGTTTGCCGCACAGAATAATGACGGCTCCAAAACCGGGAAAGGCGCGGGGATCAGCGAGATCTACGCTCAGGCCAAACAGGCATTTACTCCGGATGATATTCAGTATGTGAAAAAATTGTCCGGTCTGCCGGTCATTGTGAAAGGTATTCAGTCACCGGAAGATGCTGACCGCGTCATTGAGGCGGGTGCGGATGCCATCTGGGTATCAAACCACGGCGGTCGTCAGCTGGACAGCGGACCGGCCTCTTTTGATGTGCTGCCTTCCATTGCAAAAGTGGTGAACAAAC
Source organism: Morganella sp. BCCO 40_0007 (assembly GCF_032989665.1). Lineage (NCBI taxonomy): Bacteria > Pseudomonadati > Pseudomonadota > Gammaproteobacteria > Enterobacterales > Morganellaceae > Morganella > Morganella sp. BCCO 40_0007. The sequence goes on from NZ_JAVBIN010000006.1 coordinate 97,661, forward strand.
GTGTGCCAATCGTGTTTGACAGTGGTGTGCGCCGTGGTTCACACGTCTTTAAAGCGCTGGCAAGCGGTGCGGATGTGGTTGCTGTCGGCCGTCCGGTTCTGTATGGCCTGAATCTGGGCGGGGCGGAAGGGGTAAATTCTGTTATTCAGCAACTGAATAAAGAATTACGCATCAATATGATGCTGGGCGGTACCAAAGATATTAATGCCGTCAAACAGACCAGACTGTACAGCGATCGTGATTTTCAGTAATTCCTGCTTTGTCAGTAATCTCACACTGCCGCTCAGCGGCAGTGTTTTTGCAGTGATTCCCGGCACCATTGTGCCAGCCGGGCGATTGCATCCTCCACTTCCTTATCACAACCGAACCCGGCATTGAGCCGGAAACAGCGGTCATAGCGGTTGTCGGTGGCAAAAATATGCCCCGGCGCAATCCCGATCCCTTCCGTGCGTGCATTGAGAAACAGCTCCCGCACATTCAGACTGCCTTCCGGCATGGTAACCCATAATACATAACCGCCCTCCGGTTCGGTCACGGTGGTGCCCGGCGGAAATTCCCGCAGTACGGCACGGCGGATATTGTGTACCTGCTCCGCCAGTTCACGGCGTAATCTGCGCAGGTGGGCGTCATAACCGCCGTTGCTCAGCAGTTCACTGATGGCGGCCTGCGGCAGTACCTGTGACCCCATGGATGAGGTGTATTTCAGTGAGGTGATTTTACGCATGTAATGCTGACTGTGAACCCAGCCGATACGCACGCCGGGCGCGATGGTTTTGGAAAATCCGCTGCACAGAATGACATTATGGCTGAATGCCCGCATCGGGAACGGGCGCTGCCCGCCGAATGCGGCATCGCCGAAGGTATCATCCTCAATAATGATGACGCCGTTTTCATCCGCCTGACGGGTGATTTCCGCCTTGACATCATCCGGGATCGTTTTACCCAGCGGATTATTGACGTTGGCGAGTGTCACAAAAGCTTTTACTGCTTTGCGGCGGAACAGGGCGGTGAGTTTATCGCAATCCACATAACCATCTTCACAGGCATCCACTTCGGTCAGCCGCAGATTGAGATTACGCAGCATTTGTAACAGCACAAAGTAACAGGGGGATTCCACGGCCACCGCATCCCCGGGGCTGAGCGTGGCGCGCAGTGCCAGTGATAATGCTTCAATACAGCCGTTGGTGATAAGCAGCGTTTCCGGAGAGATATTACAACCGTAACTGACCGCCCGGCGGGCGATTTCTTCTTTCAGCGGGGCATAGCCGGTACCTTTGACCGAATCCCCCAGCAGGAACGGTTTGCTGTAACTGAGCTGACGCATGATAAGACTCAGCTTTCTGACCGGATAAAGTTCCCGGCGGCCGTTCGCCAGATCCAGCCGGACACGGCACTCTTCGCCGACCATCGACATATGCAGTTCTGTCTGTTCATCCAGCGGGGCAAAATCAGCGGTGAGCGTCTCTGTGCTGCGGTTTTCCGCCGCAGCCGGCTGTACAGGTGCGACAAAAAAGCCGGATTTCGGCCGCGCCACCGCAACATGTTCATCTTCCAGCGTGCGCAGCACTTTCAGCGCGGTGGTCAGGCTGACATTGTACTGTGCCGCCAGAATGCGCACGGACGGCAGACGGCTGTCCGGCGGTAAAACCCCCTCGCGGACGGCCTGTTTTATCTGATCGGCCATCTGCCGGTAGCGCGGAAGCGGTGCCATCTGTTCTGCCTCATTCTTACGGGTTCTGTGTGTTTCTGTAAGAGTACGTTGAGAGTAAATTATGACGCAAGGATTTCTCCGGCTGACTGTGAGGTTTATATGACAACATTTGACAAAATCACCCGTTTACTCGATTCCCGCGGGGTGTCCTTTGAGGTGATCGAACATCCGGCGGAAGGCCGTTCTGACGCGATAAGTAAAATCCGGGGGAATAAACTGAGCCAGGCGGCGAAAGCCATGGTGTTGCAGGTCACCGGCAGCATACCGGAAATCCGCTATGTGCTGGCGATTGTGCCGGGCGACTGCAAAGTTAATTTTAAACATATTGCGAAGCTGGCGGGCGGGAAAAAAGCTTCTTTTGCCGCACCGGAAACTGCACAGGCACTGACCGGCTGCCCGATGGGGGCTGTTCCTCCCTTTAGCTTTAATAAGGAACTGACATTATATGTTGATAAGGGCCTGACCGGTGCCGGGCGGGTATATTTTAATGCCGGTGAACTGGTGAGATCCCTGTCTTTGGCAGCGGATGACTATTTCAGTGTGATCGGTCATGATCGCATTGCGGATATTGCGGTACCTCCCGCCGCAGAATAACAATGATAACGGAGAATAACGATGGAATATTGTGTTGCTGAACTGACGGATATGGATCAGGTAAAAGCCTTATTAAAACGTTATCATCTGACCACCATAAGTGATGAAGACAAGCCGGACGGTTTTGTCACCACACAGATGAGTGATGATCAGATGAGCGAACTGATTGAAAATGAGCAGGGATTATTTGTCGCGAAACAGGACGGAAAGGTCGTGGCATTTGCTATGGCGGCATCCTGGCAGTACTGGTCACCGTGGCCGCTGTTTACTCATATGATTGATAAACTGGGTGATTATGAGTTTGCCGGTCAGACACTGACGATGGAGAATTCCTATCAGTACGGCCCGGTTTGTATTGATGCATCACTGCGCGGGCAGGGTGTGCTGGAAGGACTGTTTGCGTTTGCGCTGGAAAAAATGTCGCGGCGGTTTGATATCCTGGTCACCTTTATCAATAAGGTTAATCCGCGCTCTTATGCTGCGCACACCCGTAAGCTCGGACTGACCGTGCTGGATGAGTTTGGATTCAATAATAACCATTATTATTGGCTGGTCTGCGAAACCCGCTGAACCGTCTGATAAAAGAAAACCCGCCGCAGCCGCTGAATAATCAGGGCTGCGGCGGGTTTTTCAGTGATGATTACACTAATTTTTTCACGTCGAAGTTAACTTCACCGCTTAAATCCGCATTATAATCCACACCGTCCAGACCAAAGCCGAATAAACGGAGGAACTCCGCTTTATAGCCCTGATAGTCGGTTAAATCATTGATGTTATCATCTGTCAGTTGCTGCCAGATTTCACGGCAGGTGTTCTGAACATCATCGCGTAATTCCCAGTCATCCAGGCGCAGACGCTGTTTTTCATCGGTTTCCGGTGATGTGCCATTAAACAGTTTGGTGGCAAATAAACGCTGAGTCTGTTCAATACAGCCTTCGTGAATGCCTTTCTCTTTCATGATCTTAAACACGATAGAGATATATAACGGCATTACCGGAATGGCGGAAGACGCCTGGGTGACGACTGATTTCAGTACGGCAACATAGGCTGCACCGCCTTTGGCCTGCAATTTCTGATTAATGGCCGCTGCTGCGCGATCCAAATCTTCTTTTGCTTTACCTAATGTACCGTGCCAGTAAATCGGCCAGGTTAAATCGGTACCGATATAGGAGTAGGCAACAGACTGAGCATTATCCGCCAGAACACCGGCTTCCTCTAATGCGGTCATCCACAGTTCCCAGTCCTGGCCGCCCATTACTTTGACGGTATCGGCAATTTCCTGCTCATTGGCCGGTTCAACAACGGCTTCGATCAGCACGTCTTTGTTGGTATCGAGCGCGACAGATTTGTACGGTTCGCCGATAGGTTTCAGGGCAGAACGGACAATTTCGCCGGTTTCCGGCATTTTACGGACCGGTGATGCCAGAGAGTAAACAACCAGGTCGATCTGGCCCAGATCCTGTTTAATCAGATCAATAACGGTCTGACGGCATTCATCAGAGAAGGCATCCCCGTTGATGCTTTTTGCATACAGGCCTTCTTCTTTGGCGGCTTTATCAAAAGCCGCTGCGTTGTACCAGCCGGCAGAACCGGTTTTGTTTTCGCTGCCCGGCTTTTCGAAAAATACACCGATAGTCGCCGCACCGCTGCCGAAAGCGGCATTAATACGGGAAGCCAGACCGTAACCGGTGGATGCACCAATCACCAGAACCTTTTTAGGGCCGTTTTTCAGTTCGCCGCAGGATTTCACACGGGCGATTTGCTCACGAACATGGGCTTCACAGCCCGCCGGGTGAGCGGTAGTGCAGATAAAACCACGAATTTTAGGTTTGATAATCATAGTTATTTTTTCTTGGTAGCCAACAATCAGGGGCTAATATACCCGATCTTCTTCATTTACTTAAGACAATGCAGCGATAAACCCGCAAAGCAGACCAGTTAATGACGGCGCAGTTACCCTGAATATGGTGTGTTTCAGTCTTTTTACGGATGACACTCTTTTTTGCCGGATAGCCTCCGCTATTTCCGTTATGATAGCCGTCATTAAAACGGATAACCCGTCAGCGGAGTCACTGTGGCATTTGAAATTTTCCGGAATATCCTGCATTACGGCTGCCATTTTCTGGTGCCGGTTCTGTTTGCCCGGCTGTTCTGGCGTCAGCACTGGAAAGCAGCGTCAATTATTATGATTGCCACCATGGTGATAGATGCGGATCACCTGCTGGCGGACCCGGTATTTGATCCGGACCGGTGCAGTGTCGGTTTTCATCCGCTGCATACCGCGTGGGCTGCGGCGGTTTATCTTGTTTTGCTGCTGCTCCCGTCATGGAAAGTGCGGGCAGTAGCGGTCGGTTGTCTGTTCCATCTGTTTACCGACGGTATGGATTGTTATATGGGCAGCCTGAAACAGAGTACGGAATATGCGGCGGAGCAGGTATTAAAAAACCCGCCGGGAGCGGGTTTTTGTACGTCAGAGACAATCAGAACGGCGTTTTCAGTGCCGGAACAGAAATTTCTGCTGCCGGCAGGCTGATTGACGGGGCTTTGACATCAACAGAAGGTGCTGATGTTCCCGGAACGGAGAACCCCACTTCCGGTGCGGATATTGACGGCGCCTCAATCTCTGCGGATGGCATGGCCGATTCTGCCGCGGAGATGATCTTGTCTTTCACAGATGGCGTACGGCTGCTTTCAGTTTTTGGCTGTGCGGACGGTACTTTTCCGTTGCGCTCTGAAGAAACCAGCGGACCCGGCTGTCTCTGAGGCGCTGTTTGTCCGCTCTGACCACCGGTGACCGGTTGTGCGTCAGGTCTGCGCATCTGGCCGTTATCCGGCCGGAATAATTCCGGACCTGTCTCCTGATTCACCATCGTGCCGTCAGACGGCGCACCGGAAACCATTCCCGGATCACTATTGTGCTGCTGCCGTTGTGCGACACTTTCACGGCTCAGCAGTTTACCCCGGTTTTCAGTGCTGTCGTTTTCTGTTACCAGCGTATCACCATCTTTGACGGCAAAAGATTTCCCCCGGTAAGGCAGCAGAAGATACGGTTTGCAGGCACTGGTATTGCAGCCGCGGTAGCGCACCATGCCATCAATACTCAGTGTGATAATCCCGCCGCCGTTAAGCAGGTAATCCCAGGTTTTACCGTTAATGACCACTGTACCGCTCATATTACACGGCGTCTGGCTGTATTCGCCGTACGGCAGTGCCGTGTAGGGTTTACTCATGGAAATTAATTTCCGGACTTGTTCATCCTTCAGTGTCCATTTATCACAGGCGCCCAGTAATACACCGTCAGAGGAGGGATAAATTATTTTTTCACCGGTATCGACATCATAGTTTTTCTGACTGCAACCTGAACTTATTAAGACAGTCGCAATAATAAATAATGGAATAGGTAATGATTTTAAATATTTCATCGTATTAATGATATCCGTGTATTCAGCCCGGTATATGACCGTTAATTCCCGGACGGGTGCCGATACTGATAAATGAGTAATAAAATATCGTGATGATTTTCAGATTGTTAAATAGTAGCGGCTTACGGTGTCTGAATCTATCAGTGTTATCCGAAGCGTGACGGGGATATAAATAAAAAGCCCGGCAACGGTAAGCCGGGCATGAATATGAAAATATAATGTTTATTCTGACAAACTGTCGTTCATCACTTTTTGGAACGTTTCCCATCCGCAATAACCGTTTTTATCAACCGGACAGTTTTTCAGTTCCAGTGTGACTTTTTGCGGTGGTGTTTTTAAGGACAGATAACTGTTATTCCGCAGCTGATCGGAGGACTGATAAATATAGTCAATCTTCACATAGGATTTATTATCCGCTTTATTGGTCCAGCGCTGGAACACTAATTTTCCGCCGATTGGCGTATGTTCATACTGTTCCGGTAACTGATACGGTTTAAATTCCAGTGCGGAAAGCAGCGAAGCAATATTGGAATCATGCCCGGCCAGGAAGGTAAACTTCGCTTCACTGCCCGGCGCAGCGGCGGCAAAGTGCTGATTAATGTAGTTCAGCAGCGGATGTGCGACATTTTTTGCAATGATACGCGGGGTAAACAGGGATTCCTGGTAGCCGTTTTTCAGCGTATTAAGGACAGTCCACTGCGCTGGCGTGGTGACTTCGCCCCAGGCAACCTGGTCTGCCGGGAAACCTTCATAATATTGCAGGTCGATGGCATCCACGGCGGAGTTAGCCATTTTCAGCGGCCCTTTCACGCCCGGCTCTTTACCGGCTTCAATAATAAAGCTGTTTTTACCGTCTGCCAGCGAACAGAGTTTATTGGTTTTGCACTGTTCCGAGTCTTTGATATTCAGCACGTTATTCAGTGCCTGATAGCCCGGCGTCAGATCCAGTCCTTTATAATGGCTCTCCATTGCCGCGAGAGCGGCTTGTTTGAACTCTGCGCTGTCATTGGTAATGATCGGGTTAAACACCGGGTCCATGGTGCCGATTTCCGGCTGGTGATTGACGGTGATTGTACAGCCCGGGAACGCACCGGCGGTAAAGAACTGCGCGGTGGCGATAGTGCGCTGAAGACTGTTGGCATACACATTCAGCTCTTTTTCACCGGTCGGGCACAGAGTATCCGGCAGCAGTTTGTTCTCATCCAGCCAATCGCGGAAATAGTGTCCCATATAGACTTCCAGCGCGCCGCCTTTGGTGGTCAGATAACCACTCTGCGCATCCCACGCCGGCCAGGTTTTATCGGTGATTTCGGTCAGAATACCGGTGTTGACAATCGGGGTACGCAGGTTGTGGCGGCTCATCACCAGAACCTGTTCCAGTGTCATATCAGCGGCGGATGTATCAGCAAAAGCGGGAAGGGCGGGAGTCAGTAATGCAGCTGCAAGTGAAAGCGTCAGTAAGTTTTTTTTCATCCGGAACACTCCTGTTGTCATTATTTTCGGACAGGTATTAATGACTGAAGCGATTCATATTTACCGGGAGCAAACTCCCAAAACAGTGATCAGCACCGGAAATAGCGTTTAAGTAAAGGCGCGGTGAAATTTTTCTTCAGATAAAAGCCGCGCGGTAGTGTTTGTATCGGCTGTCCGTGCGGACCGATAGCTTCTGTGAGTGCCCGGCTGTTGGCCGCTTTCGGGCGGATCTGCATGACCTGGCCATGGCGGGCGGTGATCTGCTCTACTTTTCCCAGCACAATCATATCCATCAGTTCTTCCCAGTCGGCACGCAGCAGGCGCTCTTCCTCATCAGACGGTGACCACAGCAGCGGTGAGCCGACACGGCGTTCTGCCAGCGGGATATGACGCGCACCTTCCACCGGCACCCATAACACGCGGGAGAGTTTATGACGCACATGACACTCGGCCCAGGTCACGCCGCTGTTGCCGGTCAGCGGTGCCACGCAGACAAAGGTGGTTTCCAGCGGCACACCGGATTCATCCACAGGGATGGTTTTCAGCTCGACGCCCAGGTGAGCGAAATCCTGTTCCGCCTTGCTGCCTGCTTCCGCGCCCAGCCAGTATTCCAGCAGCATTCCGACCCAGCCTTTATCGCGGCGCAGATCCGGCGGTACCGGTATACCGGCGCAGCCGGCCAGCTCACCGAAAGTAGCACCGGCAAGGGATTGCGCGCGGCTGAGCAGTTCTGACTCGCTGGCCGGGGGCTGCGGGGACGGAAAAAGAGGTGTCATGTTATATGCTTAAAAGTTGAACAGTAATATCCGGTAAAATAATACATAGGCATGAATGAAAAATAAATATTATCTAATTTATTGATATATAGCTATTAATTTTCGTCGCAGGAATAACCCGGCCGGGTTGTGCACCTGCATCCTCAGACAATGAACAGGATCTTACACTGAGTTATCCACAGCTTTATGGGATAAGTGGAAAATGACCTCACTACTGGTTTGATTTACAGGCTTGACTTCCGCTTGTTTTCGCGTGTCAGCAGGGGTTTTGCTCACGGATGAGCCACAATCTGTGGATAACCCCGGGTGTGGTCATTTTTTGTCCTGTGTAAGTCTGCGGAAAAAAATACCGTTTAATTTTTCAGACGATTCTCTTTTTTTATTTCTGCATCGAAATGATTTATCAGGGTTTATTTAACGGTTGTAATTTTATCAACCGTGGTCTGTTAAAAACTATACCCCCATTACCCTTGCGTTTTTCACAACTATATCCACAGAAAACGTGAATAAAAGCCGGTTTTTTATCGGAGGGTGTTTATAACTTTGCCTTTTTCTGTGAATTAACTTTCAGGAGGGGTAAACCAGGCGGATTTAAAGTCGAACCAGCCGAAGGTATTCATTTTGACTCCCCGCATACTGCGTTGACCCTGTAATTCAAGCCAGTGATGGAACAGCGGGAACAACATCTGCTGATCGATGATGTGTTCACACCATGCCGCCAGTGACAGTGAGCGCTGCCGCCATTGCTTCAGCGGAGTGTGCAGATCATCCCCCAGACAGCGGCGCAGCAGCGGCAGCTCATACAAGGTGGCAAAGACTGAAAACTCCAGCGGCTTATAAAAGTTGGCGGTGGCCAGCCAGAAATCACTGTCACAATCACCGTTAAACCAGGTATCGTAATCAGTGATGTTAATCGTCAGTTTCACACCCTGTTCCGCCAGCAACTGCTGTAATAATTTGCCGATGGCATGGTATTCGTGGTGATCCTGATAATACGTCAGAGTCAGTTCTGTCAGATCTGCCGGTTTTTCGCAGGGCGGGATAAGCTTACTGTGATGCCAGCGCAGCAGAAGCCCGTAAGCGGGCCACCAGTGGCGCTGATAGAGGGGCTCGCAGTGATACAGCAGATTGACCGGTGTCATCAGGCTGTTGAGCCAGCGGCGGATATCTTCGCGTTCCCCTTTTGCCGAACGTGCGTCGTGCAGCAGAAAATAGCAGCCTTCCTCCATCCGGCTGTCGAGTGAATCCCGCTCAGGGCCGTCAGCACCGATATGCAGCGTGGTGCAGACCATTTTTTCTTCCAGTTCCGGCACCACCAGCACAGAAACTTCATCCAGCAGGGCGCGGAAGCCGTAATAGTGATCAAAGGCGCGGATAGTCAGTTTGCGGTCATTATTACAGACGACCTGATACGGCCCAGTACCGACAGGATGGCGGGCGAAATCCGGCAGTTCCTGCCACTCATGGGGCAGAATCGCGGCGTGCGGGCTGCCGGTCAGTACCGGAAACCAGCTGTCAGCCTCACTCAGTGTGATATCAATAATATAAGGCATATCCGAGCGGACAGTGCGGATATGACTGAACAGCGGATGTGTGTCGCGCAGCCGTTCAAAAGAGGAAATGATATCCACCATCTGCAATTCACGGCCGTGATGGAAAAAAATGGCCGGACGCAGCCAGAAACGCCACTGTTTTTCACCGGTCTGCTGCCAGTGGTGTGCCAGCGCCGGAACCGCTTCCCCGTTTTCCTCATTTATCGCGGTCAGTCCGTTAAAAATCTGACTCAGCAGATGAACCTCTGAGCGGCGCAGCGGTGAGCCGGGCAGCAGATTATAAAAAGGACGGTAATAGACAATGCGCAGCAGGCTTTTTCCCTGCCGGAAGCTGCGCTCAAGCTGAGACAGCACCATCTGGCGCATCGCATCCTTATCATTGACCATCGCCACCAGTTTTTCGATGTTATCCTGCTCAATCAGCAGTTCGGCGCGGGCGTGCTGTAAATCCCGGCCGCTTTGCAGAAAACTGAGCCGTGAGCGCTTACCCCGTCCGGTTTCCGCCTGCCAGCTGAGCCAGCCTGCGGTCTGCATGCTGTTGAGCAGAGAACGGACATGGCGGCGGGAGCAGTGCAGGATATCGGCGATCTCCTGAAGCGTGGTATCGGTTTCCTGACCCTGATGATGCTGCCACAGGCGGATAAACTGGTGCTGGAGGCGTGGTGTGCTCATAAAAGAGGAACTCCGGTCAATTTTCTGTCCATTTTTATTTCCGTATATTACGTCCATACTCAGTGACATTAAAGCAGCTCATGATGTCAGTGTGATACCTGACTCACTCCCGATTCTTGAGTAATGGTGACTGTTACCGCCAGCCGCAAGGCTGGTTTTTTTCTGTCTGACGTTCAGGAAAAATGAGACGGGGAGGGAAACGGGGAAAAAGCTGCCATCACAAAAGGGGTGATGGCAGGGGTTCAATGGTGGAAATGAATCCGGTTATCAGTTCATAAATGCAGGTTGTTGTGCTTCAAAGCGGGAAATCATATCGTCGTGCTGTAACGTGAGGCCGATACTGTCGAGGCCGTTCATCATGCAGTGACGGCGGAAAGTATCAACGCTGAACGGATATTCCAGCTCACCGGCGATCACTTTCTGGTTCTCCAGATCAACAATAATCTGCGCACCTTCTGTTTTCTGCACCCAGCTAAAGAGCGCATCAATCGCGTCTTCGGGTAATTTCACCGGCAATAACTGATTGTTGAATGAATTACCGTAAAAGATATCGGCAAAGCTCGGCGCTATCACCACTCTGAATCCGTAATCCGTTAAGGCCCACGGTGCATGCTCACGGGAGGAGCCGCAGCCGAAATTTTCCCGTGCCAGCAGAATCGATGCGCCCTGATAGCGCGGGGCATTCAGGACAAAATCCGGGTTTGGTACTTGTCCGTCATCATCGAGAAAACGCCAGTCGTTGAATAAATGCTGCCCGAAGCCGGTACGGGTGACTTTCTGCAAAAACTGTTTCGGGATAATGGCATCAGTATCCACATTAGCGGCATCCAGTGGTGCGGCAATTCCCTGATGTACAATAAATTTTTCCATGATCATTTCCCTCAGCGTATCTCAATGGTTCGGATATCGGCGAAACTGCCGGTGACAGCAGCCGCAGCGGCCATGGCCGGGCTGACCAGGTGAGTACGCCCGCCGCGTCCCTGACGCCCTTCAAAGTTCCGGTTGCTGGTGGAGGCGCAGCGCTCCCCCGGTGCCAGACGGTCATTGTTCATCGCCAGACACATGGAGCAGCCCGGTAAACGCCATTCAAACCCTGCCTCGGTGAAAATCTTATCCAGACCTTCCGCTTCTGCCTGTGATTTTACCGGCCCGGAGCCGGGCACCACTATCGCCTGCACACCCGGCGCTACTTTGCGGCCTTTGGCAACTGCGGCTGCCGCACGTAAATCTTCGATCCGTGAGTTCGTACAGGAGCCGATAAATACCTTGTCGATTTTCACATCGGTTAATTTGGCGCCCGGTGTTAAATCCATATACGCCAGTGCTTTTTCTGCTGAGGCTCTCTCCACCGGGTCGGTAAAGCTGTCCGGTGCGGGGATGGCCCGGCTGATATCAATCACCTGGCCGGGGTTGGTGCCCCAGGTGACCTGCGGGGCGATATCCGCGGCATTGATAATAATTTCTGCGTCATATTTCGCATCCGGATCACTTTTCAGTGTCCGCCAGTAAGCGACAGCGGCATCCCAGTCCGCACCCTGCGGGGAGAACTGACGGCCTTTCAGATAATCAAACGTGGTCTGATCCGGGGCAATCATCCCGCCCTTGGCGCCCATCTCGATAGCCATATTACAAACGGTCATCCGGCCCTCCATGGAGAGCGCCTCAATGGCATCGCCGCAGAATTCCGCGATATACCCGGTGCCGCCCGCGCTGCCGGTGTGGCCGATAATCGCCAGCACAATATCTTTGGCGGTGATACCGGGAGCGACTTGACCGCGCACTTCAATTCTCAGGGTTTTGGCACGGGCCTGCTTCAGTGTCTGGGTCGCTAACACATGCTCTACCTCAGAGGTGCCGATACCAAAGGCCAGTGAGCCGAATGCGCCGTGGGTGGCGGTGTGGGAGTCGCCGCAGACAATCGTCATGCCCGGCAGAGTAATGCCCTGTTCCGGCCCCATCACATGCACGATGCCCTGATACGGATGGTTCAGATCATAGAGACGGACACCAAAGGCCTCACAGTTTTTGATCAGTTCCTGCATCTGATTACGGGCCATTTCGCCGCAGGCATTAATATCTTTGGTCTGTGTGGAGACGTTGTGATCCATGGTGGCAAAGGTTTTCTCCGGGCGGCGGACCGGGCGGTTTTTCGCCCGTAATCCGTCAAATGCCTGCGGTGAGGTCACTTCATGCACCAGGTGGCGGTCGATATACAGGATCGGCGTTTCGTTTGCTTCTTCACGAACCACATGGGCATCATATAATTTCTGATATAAAGTTTTTCCTGTGCTCATCTTAAGCCCCTTCTGTAATCAAACGCGCGATAATGTCGCCCATTTCGTCCGTGGTCACACTCTTGCCGCTGCCGGCCACATCGCGGGTGCGGTATCCGGCATTCAGCGCCTGGTTTACCGCGTTTTCAATGCTGTCTGCCGCTGCATCCTGCCCGCAGCTGAAGCGCAGCATCATGGCGGCGGATAAAATCTGTGCCACCGGGTTGGCAATATTTTGTCCGGCGATATCCGGCGCAGAACCGCCGGCCGGCTCATACAGGCCGAATTTTTTCTCATTCAGGCTGGCGGACGGCAACATACCCATGGAGCCGGTGATCATCGCGCATTCGTCGGAGATAATGTCGCCGAACAGGTTGGAGCAGAGGATGACATCAAACTGCGACGGATCTTTCACCATCTGCATGGCGGCGTTATCGATATACATGTGTGACAGCGTGACATCCGGATACTCTTTGGCGATTTCAGTGACCACTTCACGCCATAATACGGAGCTTTGCAGCACATTGGCCTTATCAATCGATGTTACCTGACCGCGGCGTTTTTGTGCGGAGGCAAAGGCGATACGGGCGATGCGCTCAATTTCATAGCGGTGATACACCTCGGTATCATAAGCACGCTCATATTTTCCTTCGCCTTCACGACCTTTTGGCTGTCCGAAGTAGATGCCGCCGGTCAGTTCGCGGACACACAGGATGTCGAATCCGCGGGCGGCGATATCACTGCGCAGCGGGCAGAATGCTTCCAGCGCCGGGTAGAGTCTGGCCGGGCGCAGGTTGCTGAATAATTTGAAATGTGCACGCAGCGGGAGCAGCGCACCGCGCTCCGGCTGTGAGTCCGGCGGCAGTTTTTCCCATTTCGGACCACCGACAGAGCCGAACAGCACCGCATCCGCCTGCTCACAGCCTTTCAGTGTGGCGGGCGGCAGCGGGTGACCGTGGTTGTCGATGGCAATACCGCCGACATCATATTCACTGGTGGTGATGGTCAGGTTAAAGCGGCTGCGCACGGCATCCAGCACTTTATAAGCCTGTGCCATAATTTCAGGGCCGATTCCGTCGCCCGGTAAAACTGCAATATGAAATTGTTCCGACATAATTACACCGCTTCCTTTGTCTCTGTATTGTTGTTATGAGTATTGTTATGAGTATCGTTGTGCATGTTGTTATCTGACTGTATCCGCCGTTTTTCTTCTTTTACCTGTCCGGCACGCCAGATACTGTTAACAGCGTGGATCATGGCCTGAGCGGAGGATTCGACAATATCAGTTGCCAGCCCCATGCCGTGGAATTTGCGGCCTTCGTACTCCACCACGATATTGACCTGGCCCAGTGCATCCGTTCCCTGACCTTTGGCGGTCAGCTGATAGGCGGCGAGGGTCAGCGGATACCCTGCGATACGGCGGATAGCCTCATAAGCCGCATCCACCGGGCCGTTCCCCTGCGCGGATTCTGAAATGATCTCATCACCGGCCTGCATTCTGACGGTTGCGGAGGCTTTGACGCCGGTGCCGGACTGGGTGTTGAGGAATGCCAGTGAGAAGTGCTCCGGCTCCTGATGCTGCTGTTTCATAAACACCAGCGCTTCCAGATCGTAATCAAAGACCTGACCTTTTTTATCGGCCAGTTGCAGGAAGTCGGCGTATAACTCATCCAGGTTATAATCGTCTTCCTGGTAGCCCATTTCCGCCATCCGGTGTTTCACTGCCGCACGGCCGGAGCGGGAGGTCAGGTTGATTAAGTTATCTTTCAGGCCGATGCTGTCCGGCGTCATGATTTCGTAGGTTTCGCGGTTTTTAATCACGCCGTCCTGGTGAATACCGGAGGAGTGGGAGAACGCATTGCTGCCGACCACGGCTTTGTTCGGCGGTACCGGCGTATTGCATAACTGGCTGACCAACTGGCTGGTGCGGTAAATCTCTTTGTGATTGATCCCGGTACGTACGCCCAGCATTTTTTCCCGCACTTTAATCGCCATAATGACTTCTTCCAGCGCACAGTTTCCGGCGCGCTCACCTAATCCGTTGATGGTACCTTCAATCTGACGGGCACCCGCCTGTACGGCAGTGATAGAGTTGGCAACGGACATGCCCAGATCATCATGGCAGTGGACGGAAATGATGGTTTTGTCGATATTCGGTACGCGGTTGAACAATTCACTGATAATGCCGCCGAACTGGTACGGCGTGGTGTAACCGACGGTATCAGGAATATTGACAGTCGTGGCACCGGCGTTAATCGCGGCTTCGACAATGCGGCATAAATCATCAATATCGGTACGTCCGGCATCTTCGCAGGAGAACTCGACGTCATCGGTAAAGCGGCGGGCATGTTTAATCGAGCCGACCGCCATATCGATGATGTCAGCAAAGGTCTTGCGCAGCTTGGTTTTGACGTGAATACCGGAGGTCGCGAGCACCATATGCAACCGGAACGCTTCCGCGACTTTCAGGGATTCGGCAGCCGCGTCAATATCACCGATCACACAACGGGACAAGGCTGCGATACGGCTGTTTTTGATTTCGCGGGCGATGGTCTGCACCGACTGAAAATCACCGGGAGAGGAGACAGGGAAACCGGCCTCGATAATATCAACCCCCATGCGTTCGAGCTGGAAAGCAATCTGTAATTTCTCTTTGACGCTGAGACTGGCCTGTAATGCCTGCTCGCCGTCACGCAGTGTGGTATCAAAAATGATGACGTTATCGCTCATGTTGTGATCCTCTCGGTTATTTCTTGTTCTGTTTTCCGGTTTGCAGGTATAAAAAAACCCGCGACATTGCGCGGGTTTTTCAGGTCTCAGGGAGAAAGTTATGAGGAACTTCCGGCCATAAGCCCGCCACGCGCAGTTAAGGCGATAATTAGCAGGTTGTTTAGGCGGAAAGTGAAAGACATAGTAATAACCTTCTCAGTAAATTCAGTGGCACGGAACACAAGGTTTATCCGTGGCGATGTATTATTGATACTGAATATAAAAAGCGCTGTCAACTCTCCTGTTTCGCCGGAGATACTGAGCAACGGAGAAAAAAAGCACTAAAAGCAGATAAAGTGACTAATTTATAAAAATTAATCAGCGTTTTCATCTATAAGTCAGCTAAATGATTGGGCTAATATTTTTACAGAATTTTTTTGCGGATAATCTGAATCGGTTGAGTCGGCAGGGAATACGGTGTCCGGCGGTCAGGTTACCGCCGGTGACAGGTGAGATATTCATTGAACAGTTTATTTTTTCGGTTACGTCAGTAAAAGAAATCAGATTTTTTCTGCTGATAAAAGATAATTTTGTTATGAATAAACACAATCTTTGTTTTATTATCTCATTGCATGGAAACTAAATGAATAAAGCAGTGTTGATGTATTAGTTACATGAATAAATAACTGACTTTAAATATTTAAATAGTATGCATTGTGATGATGATGCGCACCCGCGTATTCAGAACCATACAAGGAAGAGACTCAATTATTAATTGGATAATCAATTGAGATAATAGATTTCAATTTTGTATTTATCTGCTGTTTCAGTATGGCGGCGGATAGCTTATTGAAGTCATTATAATCATTTATTGGAGTTTAAGATGACTGAATACACCTCAGTGGCAGAAGTAAAAAAAGAATCCGGTGAAACACAGCTGCGCAATGTGGATCTTAATCTGCTGACGGTTTTTGATGCGGTTATGCAGATGCAGAACGTCACCCGGGCTGCTGAACTTTTAGGTATGTCGCAACCGGCTGTCAGTAATGCGGTGTCACGGCTTAAGGTTATGTTTAATGATGAATTATTTGTCCGTTTTGGCCGCGGGATTCAGCCGACTGCGCGCGCCAAACAGCTGTTCGGTCCGGTCAGACAGGCATTGCAGCTGGTACATAACGAACTGCCGGGTGCCGGTTTTGAACCGGGCAGCAGTGAGCGGGTATTTAATCTGGCCATTTCCAGTCCGCTGGATATCCGGCTGACAGATAAAATAATCGAACAGGTTAAACTTCACAGTGAAAATATCGATGTTAATATTCAGTCTTATATGAATTCACACATCGAGCATAACCTGAAATATCAGGAAACGGATTTTGCTATCAGTTATAATCGTTTCGATAAGCCGGATTACAGTCATCACTTATTATTTAATGATCAGTTATCATTGGTTGCTGCCCGTAACCATCCCCGCATACAATATACCGTTACCGAGAAACAGATATTCACCGAGCAGCATGCGGTGGTATCCCTCGACTTAATTGATTCATTCAGTTCACCGTATTATGAAAATAATGAATTACTCCGGGCTATTGTTTATCAGGGAACTAATTTAGTCAGTGTACTGAATATTGTGTCTAAAACGGAATTGGTGGCGATCGCGCCGAAGTGGCTGATCCAGCTCTATTCACATGTCCTGCCGATTCAGGAAGTGCAGCTGCCGTGGGATAAAGTCAGCCGTCCGGCATTTCTGATCTGGCATGAGGCCTGTACCCGCGATAAAGGTCATCAGTGGATGAAAGCACTGCTGACGCAATTTACACATCATATCTAATCAGTCATTTAATTCATTTCTCTCTCCGGCAGGCAAATACGCCTGCCGGGGCTTTTTTGTGATCCCGCCATTGCAAAGATAACTAAATTTGCTTTTGTTCCCGGGGACAACAGGCTACACTTGCGGAAAAATTTAAGCGTACAACTGTAAGCTGAAAATCATTACATAACGTGAAACCGTACAGTCTGACGGCTCAGTAAAGGAAACGCGTGTGACAACAACAAATTTGCATCACTATCATTTAGTGACGCGGCTGCAACAGCAAAAACAGCGCCGGGGTGACAAAACCGCACTGCGACAGTGGTGTGAACAGGGTCAGCATATTGATTTTACCTGGCAGCAGGCCGGGACGTTCAGTGAAAATCTGGCGGAAGCCCTGCTGGCGGAAGGGGTTGAGGTTCAGGAAAATGTTGCCATTTTCTCGCACAACAGCGCCCTGTGGACATTAACCGACCTGGCGATTCTTCAGTGCCGCGCCATTGTGGTACCGCTCTATGCGACCAGCAGTGATGATCAGGCGGCCTATATTCTCAATGATGCGCAGGTGCGTATCCTGTTTGTGGATGGTCAGAAACAGGCGGAAATTGCACTGTCGCTGCTCTCTCTCTGCCCGTCTCTGCAGAAAATCATCATCATGAACCCGGAAAACACGGCGATCCCGTCTCATCCGGCGGTCTGTACGCTGCGCCAGTTTATGAACGGGCACGACGGCAGTTATGCCGAAGAGTTGGCGCAGCGCATCGCGGATTGCTCTCTTGATGATCTTTTCACTCTGATTTACACCTCCGGAACCACCGGCGAGCCGAAAGGCGTGATGCTGGATTACCGCAATATGGCTGCCCAGCTGTATCTGCATGATGAGCGGCTGACGCTGACCGAAGATGATGTCTCTCTCTGTTTCCTGCCGCTGACACACGTTTTTGAGCGCGCGTGGAGTTTCTATGTGATGCATACCGGCGCACTGAATGTCTATCTCAGTGACACCAATCTGGTGCGCAAAGCGATGGTATCGGTAAAACCGACTGTGATGTGTGCGGTGCCGCGTTTCTATGAGAAAGTGTTCAGCGGTATTTACGAAAAAGTGGCACAGGCGCCGTGGTATAAGCGTGCGTTATTTCACTGGGCGGTACGTACCGGCAAAAAAACACTGGATGCACAGCAGCGCGGTGAAAAGCTGTCATGGCTGGCTGCGCACTGTGATCAGTTTGCTCAGAAAAAAGTGCTCGGCAAGCTGCGTGATGTCCTCGGCGGCAATGTCCGTTTCTTACCGGCAGCGGGTGCGCGGCTGGATGATGAAATTATCCGCTTTTTCCTCGCTATCGGTATTAATATCAAATACGGCTACGGCATGACAGAAACCTGTGCGACGGTATCCTGCTGGGAAAACAGCGGCTATCAGCTCGGCTCTATCGGTGTGCCGCTGCCGGATGTGGAAGTGCGTATCGGTGAGGAAAACGAGATTCAGGTACGCGGGCCGGTCGTGATGCGCGGCTATTACAATAAGCCGGAAGAGACCCGTCAGGCATTTACTGATGATGGCTGGCTGCGGACCGGTGATGCCGGTGCGCTGGATGAGCAGGGCAATCTGTTTATCACGGAACGTCTGAAAGATCTGATGAAAACCTCTAACGGCAAATATATTGCGCCGCAGATGCTGGAAGGGACACTGGGACAGGATCGCTTTATCGAGCATATTGCGGTGGTGGCGGATGCGCGTAAGTTTGTCTCCGCACTGATTGTGCCGTGCTTTGACACTCTGGAAGAGCATGCCCGGGCGCTGAACCTGAAATATCATGACCGGATGGAACTGCTGAAAAACAGCCAGATTGTGGCGCTGTTTGAAAGCCGTCTGAAAGAGTTGCAGAAAAATATCGCTGCATTCCATCAGGTTAAGCGTTTCACACTGTTACCGCAGAATTTCTCTATGGAACTCGGTGAACTG
The DNA here is from genome assembly GCF_032989665.1 of Morganella sp. BCCO 40_0007. Lineage (NCBI taxonomy): Bacteria > Pseudomonadati > Pseudomonadota > Gammaproteobacteria > Enterobacterales > Morganellaceae > Morganella > Morganella sp. BCCO 40_0007. The sequence goes on from NZ_JAVBIN010000006.1 coordinate 116,617, forward strand.
ACGCCGACGCTGAAACTGCGCCGTAAAGTGATCGCCCAGCGCTATCAGCGTGAAATTGAATCGATGTATACGGAATAATTTTCTCTTCGGCACTGCCGGTTTTCTGTGCAGTGCCGTTTTTATATCCCGCCGGTTTTTCCCCCTCTCTCAGTGAACTCTGCTTTGTGATTTCCTGCCACAGGCATGATCGTCTGCGGATCATGACATTTCCTTTATTCCTGTGTTTTTCCGCTTTTTGCTCCCCGAAAAACGCATTTGCCAGCGCTGTCATTTTATCGTTATGTTAATCCTCAGATAACTAAAAACAGACAAACACATCACTTGCAGTTACAACCCGTAATCACGGGCAGGAGAGCATTTATGGAGAGGTTGACTGGAGCAGAAATGATTGTGCGCTCCCTGATTGATGAGGGCGTGTCACACGTATTCGGCTATCCGGGCGGAGCGGTTCTGGATATTTATGATGCACTGCATACCGTGGGCGGTATCGGACATATTCTGGTGCGTCACGAGCAGGCGGCCGTGCATATGGCGGACGGCTATGCCCGCGCGACCGGAAAAACCGGCGTGGTGCTGGTCACATCCGGGCCGGGGGCGACCAATGCCATTACCGGTATTGCCACCGCCTATATGGATTCCGTGCCGCTGGTGGTGCTCTCCGGCCAGGTGGCGAGCGCGCTGATCGGTAACGATGCTTTCCAGGAAGTGGATATGGTGGGGATCTCCCGCCCGGTCGTGAAACACAGTTACCTGGTGCATGATGTCGCGGATATTCCCGCCACCATCAAGAAAGCCTTTTATCTGGCGCAAACCGGCCGTCCCGGTCCGGTGGTGATTGATTTCCCCAAAGATATTGTCCAGCAGCAGCATGAATACAGCTACCCGGCCCGGGTCAGCCTGCGTTCGTATAATCCGACCGGTGCCGGTCACAAAGGGCAGATCAAACGCGCGCTTATCACGCTGATGCAGGCGAAACGTCCGGTCATGTATATCGGCGGCGGTGCCATCAGTGCCGGATGCAGCCCTGAGATTTTTACCCTTGCGGATAAACTGCGTCTGCCGGTGGCGCTCTCCCTGATGGGACTCGGCGCGTTTCCGGGCACTCATCCGCAGTGCGTCGGTATGCTGGGTATGCACGGTACGTATGAAGCAAACAATACCATGCATCACAGTGATGTCATTTTTGCCGTCGGTGTCCGCTTTGATGACCGGACCACCAATAACCTGGCGAAATACTGTCCGCAGGCAACGGTTATTCATATCGATGTCGATCCGGCTTCTATTTCAAAAACGGTGGCGGCGGATATTCCGATAGTCGGCGATGCAAAACTGTGTCTCGCGCAGATGCTGTTACAGCTTGAGTCCCTGACCGATGAGCAGGACCCGGATGCGCTGTGCGACTGGTGGCGCCGTATTGATCAGTGGAAAGCGAAACAATGTCTGACGATCGACGAGAGCGGGGAAAAAATCAAACCGCAGACCGTGATCCGCACCTTATGGGAGCTGACAGAAGGAAAGGCGTATGTGACGTCTGACGTCGGTCAGCACCAGATGTTTGCCGCACTCTATTACCCGTTTGATGAACCGCGCCGCTGGATCAACTCCGGCGGACTCGGCACGATGGGCTTCGGCCTGCCGGCGGCACTGGGCGTCCGGCTGGCAAAACCGGATGATATGGTGGTGTGTGTCACCGGGGACGGCAGTATTCAGATGAATATTCAGGAGCTGTCCACCGCATTACAGTTCGGGCTGCCGGTACTGGTGCTCAATCTGAACAACCGTTTCCTCGGTATGGTGAAGCAGTGGCAGGATATGGTCTATCACGGCCGTCATTCGCACTCCTATATGGAATCGCTGCCTGATTTTGTCCGCCTGGCGGAGGCTTACGGGCATGTCGGTATCAGTATCAGTGATAAAGCCACGTTGCGTGAACAGCTTGCGGAAGCTCTGCGTATTGTCCGTGAAGAGAAGCGGCTGGTGTTCGCCGATGTGATGGTGGATGAGAAAGAGCATGTTTATCCGATGCAGATCCGCAATGGCGGGATGGATGAAATGTGGTTAAGCAAAACGGAGAGGACCTGATCATGCGCCGGATTCTGTCAATCTTATTAGAAAACGAAACAGGGGCGTTATCCCGTGTGGCAGGGCTTTTTTCCCAGCGCGGGTATAATATCGAAAGTATCACCGCTGCCCCGACGGATGACCCGTCACTGTTCCGCCTGACCATCCAGACCAAAGGGGATGCGCGGGTGCTGGAGCAGATTGAAAAGCAGCTTAATAAGCTGGTGGATGTGTTCCGTGTCACAGAACTGACCGCTGCCTCCCACATTGAGCGCGAGGTGATGCTGGTCAAATTACAGGCCAGCGGCTACGGGCGGGATGAGGTCAAACGCAGTACGGATATCTTCCGCGGGCAGATTGTCGATGTGACGGCGACGCTCTACACCGTACAGCTGACCGGCACCACTGAAAAGCTGGATGCCTTTCTGGATGCGGTGCGCGGCTTTGCTGAAATCGTTGAGATTGCCCGCTCCGGCATCGTCGGGATGTCGCGCGGTGAAAAAATAATGCGGTGAAATATTTGCGGTGAAAGGGTAAACTGATCACTCTTCTTATTTGGCCCGTTGTTCGGGCCGTTTCCTGATTTGTAAGGGGTTAACGTGAAACTGGATGAAATCGCCCGCCTTGCCGGTGTGTCGCGCACGACGGCCAGTTATGTCATCAACGGAAAAGCAAAACAATATCGTGTGAGTGACAAAACTGTCGAAAAAGTGATGGCGGTGGTTCGTGAACATAATTACCATCCGAATGCGGTAGCCGCCGGTCTGCGTGCAGGCCGTACCCGCTCTATCGGACTGGTGATCCCGGATTTGGAGAACACCAGCTATACCCGCATCGCAAATTATCTGGAGCGCCAGGCGCGCAGCCGTGGTTATCAGCTGCTGATCGCCTGCTCCGAAGACCAGCCTGACAACGAAATCCGTTGTGTGGAACACCTGTTACAGCGTCAGGTGGATGCGATTATCGTTTCCACCGCTCTGCCGCCTGAGCATCCGTTCTATCAGCGCTGGGCAAACCGCTCGCTGCCGATTGTCGCGCTTGACCGCGCACTGGAAAATGAGCACTTTATCAGTGTGGTCGGGGATGACTTTGAGGACGCCAAAATGCTGGCATCCGAATTGCGTCAGTTCCCGGCAGAATCGGTGGTTTATCTCGGCGCGTTACCGGAACTTTCCGTCAGTTTCCTGCGTGAACAGGGATTCCGTGAAGCCTGGGAAGGTGATGCACGTAACGTGAATTTCCTGTATGCCGACAGCTATGAGCGTGACGCCGCCGCGAAAGCGTTTGACAGCTGGCTGGAAAACAACCCGATGCCGGACGCACTGTTCACCACATCATTCGCGCTGTTACAGGGTGTGATGGATGCCACACTGGCCCGCAGCGGCCGTCTGCCGGGGCAGCTGGTGATCGCGACCTTCGGTGATCATGAACTGCTGGATTTCCTGGAGTGTCCGGTTCTGTCCGTTGCGCAGCGTCATCGTGACATCGCGGAGCGTGTACTGGAGCTAGTGCTGGCAAGTCTGGATGAAAAACAGAAACCGGCAGCGGGTATTACCCGGATCCGCCGTGATCTGTGCCGCCGCGGAAGTCTGAGCCGCCGGTAATATTCAGACCGTAAAGTTATTATTTTTTCTGATACCTGTACGGAAACGTATAGGTATTTTTATTTATATCCGCCGAAAACAGATGAAAAACCCTTTTTGAGAGGAATCCTAAGATTTTTTTTCAATTCTGCTGATTGACAGAAATTGACAATTTTCACAGAGCCCCTTTTTTCCCCGGCAAATACACTTATTGTGGTTATGGGTATATAGCGAAAATTATCTTCCGTTCCGTTTTGCAATAGTTATCTTATTGATATGATGAATTTTATATTTTCAAATATCAGATAATCACGCACTGTAACAGAAAGTAACAGCACAGATAACTGAATTAAAAATTCCGGGGGGGTTACCCTGGTGGTCAATTTTTATCCTGAAAGTGAGGGGTACCTCGCAAAAATGCATCTTTCTTTCGTCAGATTCGGTATAATTTGCCCCGGTTAACCGAGTGCGTATTATGTGAATTTTTTTCTGATTTGAATCAGTGTGTTACCTCACTTCTGTTCCCTGAAGCAAAAAATCCCATATTTTCTCACCCCTTTATTCCCCGATAACGGAAACGGAACCTTGTCAGCTCTGGCTTGACAAGCTTTTCGTACCATTCGTAAACTCTGTTGGTGGGGAATTGTGGGTGAAAGTGGTAGTTCGGGGTAAAACTGAGCGGAGAAACGTATGTTTCGCGGGGCAACACTGGTTAATCTTGACAGCAAAGGGCGCATAACCGTACCGGCACGGTACCGGTCGCTGCTTGCTGAAAAGTCGGAAGGTCAGATGGTCTGTACTATCGATCTCCACCAGCCGTGTCTGCTGCTTTACACCTTACCGGAATGGGAACTGATCGAACTGAAGCTGGCACAATTGTCCACCATGGACCCGACAGAACGCCGTGTTCAGCGTCTGCTGCTGGGTCATGCCACTGAATGTCAGATGGACAGTGCGGGACGTCTTTTGTTAGCCGGTACACTGCGCACACATGCGCGGTTAACCAAAGAAGTCATGCTGGTCGGGCAGTTCAACAAGTTTGAGCTGTGGGACGAACAGACGTGGTATCAGCAGGTACAGGATGATATTGCTGCCGGGCAGACGGCATCCGGACCTTTATCCGCCCGGTTACAGGATTTATCACTTTAAATGGCAGAGAGTCAGTTTCAGCATACCAGTGTTTTACTGGATGAGGCCGTTAACGGATTACAGATCCGTGAAGACGGTATTTATATCGACGGCACATTCGGCCGCGGCGGGCATTCCCGTCTGATTTTATCAAAACTCGGGGCACAGGGGCGTCTGATCGCTATTGACCGGGACCCGCAGGCGATTGCCGCAGCAGCACAGATTGACGACCCGCGTTTTTCCATTATTCACGGTCCGTTTTCCGGTATTGCCGGTTATGTGAATGAGCTGGAACTGGGCGGACAGATTGACGGTGTTCTGCTCGATCTGGGCGTGTCTTCCCCGCAACTGGATGATGCGGAGCGCGGATTCTCCTTTATGCGTGACGGGCCGCTGGATATGCGTATGGATCCGACGCGGGGGATTTCTGCCGCACAGTGGCTGACCGAAGCCAAAGAAGAAGATATTGCGTGGGTACTGAAAAACTTCGGCGAAGAGCGTTTTTCAAAACGGATTGCCCGCGCCATTGTTGAACGGAACAAGACAGAAGAGCCGCTGACACGGACAAAACAGCTGGCAGAACTGATTGCCGCGGTGTCACCGGTGAAAGAAAAGCACAAGCATCCGGCGACCCGCAGCTTCCAGGCAATCCGCATCTATGTGAACAGTGAACTGGATGAAATCCGCCAGGCACTGACCGGCGCACTGAGCATTCTGGCACCGGGCGGACGTTTATCCGTGATCAGCTTCCACTCACTGGAAGACCGGATTGTAAAACAGTTTATGCGCAACGAAAGCCGCGGACCGCAGGTCCCGCACGGATTACCGCTGACGGAAGAGCAACTGAAAGCGCACGGCACACCGGCACTGAAACTGGCGGGAAAAATGAAACCGTCGGAACAGGAAATCAGTGTTAACCCGCGTGCCCGCAGCTCTGTACTGCGCTTTGCGGAGAAAGCATGACCACAGAACGGCACAATTTAGCCCGCGTTATTTGTCGTGACCTGCTGCGCCACGGATTTATCCCTGCGATTTTATTTATCGCCGTGATCGTCAGCGCAATTTTTGTGGTTATCACGGCACATAAAACACGTCTGCTGACCGCAGAGCGGGAACATCTTGTGCTGGAGCGTAACTCGCTGGATATCGAATGGCGTAACCTGATTCTGGAAGAGAACGCCCTGGGGGATCACAGCCGTGTCGAGCGCCTGTCCGTTGAGCGTCTCAGTATGCAGCATGTGGACCCGGCAAACGAAAAAATTGTCGTAACGAAATGACGAAGGCATGAAAAACAAAAAATCAGCAGGCAAAACGCAGGGCGGAGCCCGTATCAAACGTCCGGAAGAAAAAGCCAGTTTTATCAGCTGGCGTTTTGCGTTGTTATGCGGCGGTATCGGGATTGCCCTCGCCGCACTGCTGATCCGGGTGGCGTATTTACAGATTATCAACCCGGACATGCTGGTGAAAGAAGGTGACATGCGTTCGCTGCGTGTCCAGGAGATCCCGACCGCACGCGGCATGATCAGCGACCGTATGGGGCGGCCTCTGGCTGTCAGTGTACCGGTGAATGCGGTCTGGGCAGACCCGAAAGAGTTAGCTGACAAAGGCGGGGTAGGGGATGACACCCGCTGGCGCGCACTGTCCGAAGCGCTGAATATTCCGCTCGACCAGGTGAAAAGCAAAGTCACGGCAAACCCGAAAGGCCGCTTTGTTTACCTGGCGCGCCAGGTCAACCCGACCATCGGCGATTACGTGAAAAAACTGAATCTGCCGGGAATTTATTTACAGGCAGAATCAAAACGGTATTACCCGTCCGGTTCAGTCACCGCACACATTATCGGTGTTACCAACATTGATGATGAGGGGATTGAAGGGGTCGAAAAAAGCTTTGACCGCTGGCTGACCGGGGTTCCGGGACAGCGGACAGTCCGGAAAGATCGCGGCGGCCGTGTTATTGAAGACACCATCGCCCGTGAAAGTCAGGCCGGACACAATCTGACACTCAGTATTGATGAACGTTTACAGGCGCTGGTATACCGCGAGATCAGCAGTGCGGTGGCACTGAACAAAGCGGAGTCCGGCACAGCGATTCTGGTGGATGTGAACACCGGGGAAATTCTGGCGATGGCGAACAGCCCGTCCTATAACCCCAACAACCTCCAGGGAACGCCGAAAGATGCCATGCGTAACCGTGCTATCACCGATATTTTTGAACCGGGCTCGACGGTAAAACCTCTGGTGGTGATGAGTGCGCTGCACAATAACATCATCAAACCGAACAGCGTGGTGAATACGTATCCGTACCGGATCAGTGGTCATGAAATCAAAGACGTAGGCCGTTATGCCGAACTGACCATCACCGGTATTTTACAGAAATCGAGTAACGTAGGGGTTTCAAGACTTGCGTTAGCGATGCCCGCTCAGGAACTCGTGGACGTCTATTCGCGTTTCGGGCTGGGAAAACCGACCAATCTGGGGCTGGTCGGGGAAAGCAGTGGCATATATCCAAGTAAAAAAACACGGTGGTCTGAACTTGAAAGGGCCACCTTTTCTTTCGGCTACGGGCTGATGGTAACACCGTTACAGTTAGCGCGGGCCTATGCAACAATCGGCAGTTTCGGGATCTACCGCCCGCTGTCCATCACGAAAGTGGACCCGCCTGTACCGGGTACCCGCGTCTTCCCTGAGCCGGTGATGAAAACCGTGGTTCAGATGATGGAAAGTGTTGCGTTACCGGGCGGCGGCGGAACGCGCGCTGCGATCAAAGGGTATCGCGTGGCGATTAAAACCGGGACCGCGAAAAAAGTGGGCGATGACGGAAAGTACGTGAACCGCTATATCGCCTACACCGCCGGGGTTGCACCGGCAAGCCGTCCGCGTTTTGCTCTGGTTGTGATTATCAACGACCCGCAGGGCGGCAAGTATTACGGGGGTGCGATCTCCGCACCGGTATTCGGTGCCATCATGGGCGGTGTTCTGCGGACAATGAACGTGGAACCGGATGCGCTGACACCGGAAGAACAAACTAATGAAGTGGTTACTAATAAACCAAAAGAGGGTACAAGTGGCAGATCGTAATTTGCGCGATTTACTCGCGCCGCTCGGTGTTGATGCACCGGCTAAGGCGTTACGTGATATGACCCTGGACAGCCGCAAAGCGGCTGCCGGTGATCTGTTCCTGGCGGTAAAAGGCCACCAGTCTGACGGGCGTCACTACATTCCTCAGGCCATCGCTCAGGGCGTGGCTGCCGTGGTGGCGGAAGCGGATGGTGCGGCGGAAGACGGCAGTGTGCAGGTACTGCATGGCGTACCGGTGGTTTACCTCAGCCATCTGAATGAAAAATTATCCCGCCTGGCCGGTGAGTTCTATCACCATCCGGCGGAGCGTCTGAAACTGATCGGTGTTACCGGGACTAACGGCAAAACCACCACCACTCAGCTGCTGGCGCAGTGGACACAGGCGATGGGCGAAACCAGCGCTGTGATGGGAACGGTCGGTAACGGGCTGCTCGGTCATGTGATCCAGACAGAAAACACTACCGGCTCTGCGGTGGATATCCAGCTCGAACTGGATAAACTGGCGAAAAAAGGTGCCACCGTGGCGGCGATGGAAGTCTCCTCTCACGGACTGGTACAAAGCCGCGTGGCGGCACTGCCGTTCCGTGCTGCCGTCTTTACCAACTTAAGCCGTGACCACCTCGATTACCACGGTGATATGGCTAATTATGAAGCCGCCAAATGGCTGCTGTTCTCAACCCATCACAGCGAACAAAAAATTATTAATGCGGATGATGAGACCGGGCTGAAATGGCTGGCAAGACTGCCGGAAGCGGTAGCCGTCACAATGGAAGATAACCTGCCCGCCAACTGGCAGGGACGTTTCCTGAAAGCCGTTTCCGTGAATTATCACGACAGTGGTGCTCATATCGCCTTTACCTCAAGCTGGGGGGACGGTGAGCTGGACAGCCCGCTGATGGGCGCATTTAACGTCAGCAATCTTCTGGTGGCCGCGGCAACACTGCTGGCCCTGGGTTATGACCTGAACGCACTGCTGAACAGCGCCACCGCGTTAACACCGGTCTGCGGCCGGATGGAAGTGTTCACGGCGGATAACCGTCCGACCGTTGTGGTGGATTACGCCCACACCCCGGATGCACTGGAAAAAGCCCTGAGTGCCGCGCGTCTGCATACCAAAGGCAAACTGTGGTGTGTCTTCGGCTGCGGCGGTGACCGCGATAAAGGCAAACGTCCGCTGATGGGGGCAATCGCTGAGCAGGAGTCCGATGTGGTGGTGATCACGGACGACAATCCGCGCAGCGAAGAGCCGCAGGCTATCATCAATGACATTATGGCCGGACTGGTTGATACCTCCCGCGCACTGCCGATCCCGGGACGTGCGGAAGCTGTGACATTTGCGGTGATGCAGGCAAAACCCGATGATGTGGTGCTGGTGGCAGGAAAAGGACATGAGGATTATCAGCTGGTCGGCAGCCGCCGTCTGGATTACTCCGACCGTCTGACCGTCGCCCGCCTGCTGGGAGTGATGGCATGATCCCGTTCTCCCTTGCTGATATCGCACAACTGACCGCCGGGGAGCTTATCCTCAGCGGTCACGCGTCATCAGAAATGATTGAGAGCATTACCACGGACAGCCGCACTATCGGTGAACGTGCGCTGTTTATCGCCCTGGCCGGTGAACGTTTTGATGCTCATGATTTTATTGCGGATGTAGCCGCGAAAGGCGTTGCCGCCGTCCTGGTAAACCGCCGTATGGACGTGAGCTGCCCGCAGATTATCGTTAAAGATACCCGCCTTGCGCTGGGTGCGGTGGCAAAAGGCAACCGTGACCGCAGCGGGGCAAAAGTCGTCGCACTGACCGGATCTTCCGGCAAAACGTCTGTTAAAGAGATGACGGCTGCCATTTTACAGCAGGCAGGTGAAACGCTGTTTACCGCCGGTAACTTTAACAATGATATCGGTGTACCGCTGACACTGCTGCGTCTGACAGAAAAACATCAGTTTGCGGTGATTGAACTGGGTGCCAACCACACCGGTGAAATCGCCTATACCGCCGCGATGACACATCCGCAGACTGTACTGGTGAATAACCTGTTTGCCGCCCATATCGGTGAATTTGGTTCCGCAGAGGCCATCGCACAGGCGAAAGGGGAAATTTTCACCGGCCTGACGGACGAAGGCACCGCCATTATTAATCTCGAAAGCAATGATATCACTCACTGGCAGGCTCATCTGACCCCGCGCCAGACCCGCTGGAGTTTCTCCGTTGATCCGCATCCGCAGGCTGATTTTTACGCCACCGGTGTGGTGATGAATCCGCTGACCACCGATTTTACCCTGCACACACCGGCAGGCAGCACCGCTGTCACTCTGCCGCAGCCGGGGCGTCACAATATCGCCAACGCACTTGCGGCGGCGGCACTGGCACTTTCTGCCGGGGCAACACTGGCGGATATCCGCAGTGGTCTGGCGCAGACCCGTGCGGTTCCCGGCCGCTTATATCCGGTTGAGATAGCTCCCGGTAAGCTGGTGATTGACGATACTTACAATGCAAATGACGGCTCAATGATTGCAGCAATCCGTGTGCTGGCACAGTTACCGGGATACCGTGTGCTGGTTGCCGGGGATATCGGCGAACAGGGCGGTTATGCCGAAGAGAGTCACCGCAGAGTCGGGCAGGCTGCCCGTGATGCCGGGCTGGATGCGGTATTTACCGCCGGTCAGCTCAGTCATTTTATCAGTGATGAGTGCCAGGGATGCCATTTCGCTGATAAAACAACCCTCATTGCTGCGCTGGCACCTCTGGTGGCACAGCATTCATCAATTTCAATATTAGTTAAAGGTTCACGCAGCTCCGCAATGGAAGAAGTTGTGCACGCCTTGCAGGAGAATGTCGCATGCTGATTTGGCTGGCTGAGTATCTGGTGCAGTTTCACACTGCGTTTAACGTCTTCTCTTATCTGACGTTCCGCGCCATCGTCGGCCTGCTGACCTCGCTGATTATCGCATTATGGATGGGGCCGCATGTGATTGCGTATCTTCAGAAAATGCAGATCGGCCAGGTTGTCCGCAGCGAGGGGCCGGAATCGCACTTCAGCAAGCGCGGTACCCCGACCATGGGCGGCATGATGATCCTGTTTTCCATCGCCATTTCTGTTCTGCTGTGGGCGCGTCTGGATAACCCGTATGTCTGGTGTGTGCTGCTGGTGCTGATCGGCTACGGTATTGTCGGGTTTATTGATGACTACCGCAAAGTTGTGCGTAAAGACACCAAAGGGCTGATAGCCCGCTGGAAATATTTCTGGCAGTCCGTACTGGCGCTGACCGTGGCGTTCAGCATGTATGCCATCGGCAAAGACACCCCGGCGACACAGCTGGTGGTGCCGTTCTTTAAAGATGTGATGCCGCAGCTGGGTGTGCTCTATATCCTGCTGGCGTATTTCGTCATTGTCGGTACCAGTAACGCGGTAAACCTGACAGACGGCCTCGACGGCCTCGCGATTATGCCGACCGTCTTTGTGGCCGCTGGTTTTGCACTGGTAGCCTGGGCGACCGGTAACGTGAATTTCGCTCATTATCTGAATATCCCGTATCTGCCGTATGCCGGGGAACTGGTGATTGTCTGTACCGCGATTGTCGGTGCAGGGCTGGGGTTCCTGTGGTTTAACACCTATCCGGCACAGGTCTTTATGGGCGATGTCGGCTCGCTGGCACTCGGCGGCGCGCTGGGTACGATTGCTGTTCTGCTGCGCCAGGAATTCCTGCTGCTGATTATGGGCGGTGTGTTCGTGGTGGAAACTCTGTCGGTGATTTTACAGGTCGGCTCCTTCAAATTACGCGGTCAGCGTATTTTCAGGATGGCACCTATTCATCACCATTATGAATTAAAAGGCTGGCCTGAGCCGCGGGTGATTGTCCGCTTCTGGATTATCTCTCTGATGTTAGTGCTGATCGGTCTGGCGACACTCAAGGTACGTTAATCATGACGAATTATCAGGGGAAAGACATTGTGATTGTCGGGCTCGGTTTAACCGGGCTTTCCTGTGTGGACTTTTTTCTGTCACGCGGTGTTACGCCGAAGGTGATGGATACCCGCACCTCCCCGCCCGGCATCGATAAGCTGCCGGACAGCGTTCAGCGTCACTGCGGCGGGTTTGAAACGCAGTGGCTGCTGGATGCAGACCTGATTATCGCAAGTCCCGGTGTGGCCGTCAGTACCCCGCAATTACAGGCAGCGGCAGAAGCCGGCGCGGAAATTATCGGCGATATCGAATTATTTGCCCGCGAAGTGACTGTCCCGGTTGTGGCGATCACCGGTTCGAACGGCAAAAGCACCGTGACCTCTCTGGTGGGGGAAATGGGGCGTTGTGCCGGTCTGCGTACCGGTGTCGGCGGTAATATCGGTCTGCCTGCCCTGGAACTGCTGAAAGGCGATTACGAGCTCTGTGTGCTCGAGTTATCCAGTTTTCAGCTGGAAACGACGTTCAGCCTGAAACCGGCGGCGGCAACTGTCCTGAATGTTACTGAAGATCATATGGATCGCTATCCGCAGGGGCTGGAACAGTACCGTGCGGCAAAACTGCGCGTTTATCACGACGCGGCGGTCTGCGTGTATAACGCGGAAGATGCGCTGACTCAGCCGGGTTGTGATTGTGACCGGTCTGAATATGTCAGCTTCGGCACCGAAACCGGAGATTACTGGCTCGATACCGATGAACAGTCACTCTGCTTCTGCGGCGAGAAAATTATCGGCTGCAATGAGATGATCCTGCACGGTCAGCATAACTATTGTAATGCGCTGGCGGCACTGGCACTGGCGGATGCGGTCAATATACCGCGTGAGGGTGCGCTGAAAGCACTGCGCACATACAGCGGTCTGCCGCACCGTTTTCAGCTGGTGCATGAATCGGCAGGTGTCCGCTGGATTGATGATTCCAAAGCCACCAACGTCGGAAGTACCGAGGCGGCGCTGAACGGTTTACAGGTTGACGGCTGTCTGCATCTGCTGCTCGGCGGCGACGGTAAATCAGCGGATTTCTCACCGCTGCTGCCGTATCTGAGCGGTGAAAAAATCCGTCTTTACTGTTTCGGCCGTGACGGCGCACAGCTTGCACAACTGCGTCCGGATGTCTCTCTGCTGACAGACACCATGGAGCAGGCCATGCGGGCACTGGCGCCATCACTGGCAGACGGGGATATGGTGCTGTTATCACCGGCCTGTGCAAGTCTGGACCAGTTCCGTAATTTTGAAGAGCGCGGGCGTGAATTTGCCCGGCTGGCACGGGAGTTAGCGGCATGAAATTCCCCGGATCACAGCGTTTTAAAAACTGGATGATCGGCGAGCGTAACGGCGAGTTCAGTACGGTTGTTATGTATGACCGGACACTGCTGTGGTTTGCACTGGGACTGGCCGCGATTGGCTTTGTGATGGTGACCTCCGCCTCGATGCCCGTCGGGCAGCGTCTGGCGGAAGATCCGTTTTATTTTGCCAAACGTGACGGCGGCTTCTTAATTTTTTCTTTTATTATCGCTGCCGTGATTATGCGTTTCCCGCTGGAAATGTGGCAGCGTTACAGCACATTACTGCTGATTGGTACGATCGGCGGGCTGATTGTGGTTCTCGGCGTGGGCAGTTCCGTTAACGGGGCATCACGCTGGATAGCTATCGGGCCGATGCGTATTCAGCCGGCGGAAGTTTCAAAACTGGCACTGTTTGTCTATCTGGCAAGCTATCTGGTACGCAAAGTGGATGAAGTCAGAAATAACTTCTGGGGATTCTGCAAGCCGATGGGCGTGATGTTTGTGCTGGCGGTGCTGCTGCTGTTACAGCCGGATCTCGGTACGGTGGTCGTACTGTTTGTCACCACACTGGCACTGCTGTTCCTTGCAGGTGCCAAGATGTGGCAGTTTATCGCGATTATCGGCGGCGGTGTCGCTGCTGTGGTACTGCTGATTATCGCCGAACCTTACCGTATGCGGCGTGTGACCTCGTTCCTTGATCCGTGGGAAGATCCGTTCGGCAGCGGTTATCAGTTAACACAGTCACTGATGGCCTTCGGCCGCGGTGATTATTTCGGCCAGGGGCTGGGAAATTCTATTCAGAAAATGGAATATCTGCCGGAAGCCCATACCGACTTTATTTTTGCCATCCTCGGTGAGGAACTGGGGTATTTCGGTGTGATTCTGGTGCTGCTGATGGTCTTTTTTGTCGCGTTCCGCGCGATGGTTATCGGCCGCCGTGCACTGATGATAGATCAGCGCTTTGCCGGTTTCCTTGCCTGTGCCATCGGTATCTGGTTCAGTTTCCAGGCGCTGGTTAACGTCGGCGCGGCCTCCGGTATGCTGCCGACCAAAGGGCTGACACTGCCGCTGATCAGTTACGGCGGCTCCAGTTTAGTGATTATGACCGCAGCCATTGCCTTGCTGCTGCGGATTGATTTTGAAACACGCCTGGCCAAAGCCCAGGCATTCTCAAGGAGAGCGCGATGAGTAATAAAGCCCCCCGTCTGATGGTGATGGCCGGTGGTAGTGGCGGACATGTATTTCCGGGGCTTGCGGTTGCGCACTATTTACAGAGTCAGGGCTGGGAAATCCGCTGGCTGGGTACCCGTGACCGGATGGAAGCTCAGCTTGTGCCGAAACACGGTATTGATATCGATTTTATTGAGATTACCGGTCTGCGCGGCAAAGGCGTGAAAGCCTTGATTACCGCGCCGTTCCGTATCGCGAAAGCGATAAAACAGGCGAAAAAAATTATGCGTGACTACCAGCCGGATGCCGTGCTCGGCATGGGCGGGTTTGTCTCCGGTCCCGGCGGTGTGGCGGCCTGGCGCTGCGGTATTCCGGTGATCCTGCATGAGCAGAACGGTGTGGCCGGTCTGACGAACGGCTGGCTGTCGAAAATCGCCACCACTGTATTACAGGGATTCCCGGGCGCGTTCCCGCAGGCACCGGTGGTCGGTAACCCCGTGCGTGAGGATATCCTGAACCTGCCGTCGCCGGCAGAACGTTTTGCCGGGCGCGAAGGGCCGGTCCGCATTCTGGTTATCGGCGGCAGCCAGGGCGCACGCGTCCTGAACCAGACCCTGCCGGAAGTGGCCGGTATTATGGGGGATGCCGTCTGTATCCGCCATCAGGCCGGTAAAGGCAGTGCGGAAAGCACACAGGAATTGTATAACGCACAGGGTGCGTCAGACAGCGTGACTGTCACAGAATTTATTGATGACATGGTTGAAGCTTATACCTGGGCGGATGTGGTCATCTGCCGCTCCGGGGCGCTGACCGTCAGTGAGATTGCGGTTGTCGGGCTGGGCGCGATTTTTGTGCCGTTTCAGCATAAAGATCGCCAGCAATACTGGAATGCACTGCCGCTGGAACAGGCGGGAGCCGCTGTGATTACAGAGCAGCCATCCTTTAATGCACAGGCGGTGGCAGAGCAGTTGCGCGAGTGGGACAGACCACGCCTGCTGACCATGGCGGAAAAAGCAAGAAGTGTCGCAATTACCGATGCTACCAAACGGGTGGCAGATGCAATTATTGCGGCAGCGAAAAAAAACTAACGAATTGATATAGCGAAGAAATAACGTGAATACACAGCAATTGGCGAAATTACGATCCTTCATTCCGGAAATGAAACGCGTCCGGCACATTCACTTTGTCGGTATCGGCGGTGCCGGTATGGGCGGGATAGCGGAAGTGCTGGCGAACGAAGGTTATGAGATCAGCGGGTCTGATCTGGCGCCGAATGCGGTAACAAAACAGCTGACTAACCTGGGCGCGACGATTTATTTCAATCACCGCCCGGAAAATGTGGCAGACGCCAGTGTGGTGGTGGTATCCACCGCGATTTCAGCGGATAACCCGGAAATTGTTGCGGCACGTGAAGCCCGTATTCCGGTGATCCGCCGTGCGGAAATGCTCGCGGAGCTGATGCGGTTCCGTCACGGTGTGGCGATTGCCGGTACGCACGGCAAAACCACCACCACGGCGATGATTTCCGGCATTTACGGCCGCGGTGGTCTGGACCCGACGTTCGTCAACGGCGGTCTGGTCAAAGCGGCCGGTGTGCATGCACGTCTCGGTTCAAGCCGTTATCTGATTGCGGAAGCGGATGAAAGCGATGCCTCTTTCCTGCATTTACAGCCGATGGTGGCCGTGGTCACTAATATCGAGCCGGATCACATGGATACCTATCACGGTGATTTTGAAACGCTGAAAGATACCTTTGTGAACTTCCTGCATAACCTGCCGTTCTACGGCCTTGCCGTGGTATGTATGGATGATGCGGTGATCCGCGAAATTGTGCCGCGTATCGGCCGCTATGTGATTACCTATGGTTTTCATGAGGATGCGGATGTCCGTATCACTGATTTTGAACAGCGCGGTTCACAGTGCTTCTTCACTGTTCACCGTGAAAGTATGCCTGATATGAAGGTGGAACTGAATGCACCGGGCCGTCACAACGTGCTGAATGCCACGGCGGCAATTGCGGTCGCGACAGAAGAAGGCATTCCGGATGAGGATATTCTGGCGTCTCTGCGTGAATTCCAGGGCACCGGACGCCGTTTTGACTTCCTCGGCAACTTCCCGCTGGAGCATGTGAACGAGAAAGAAGGCAGCGTGATGCTGGTGGACGATTACGGCCATCACCCGACCGAAGTGGATGCGACGATTAAAGCGGCGAGAGCAGGCTGGCCGGACAAGCGGATTGTGATGGTCTTTCAGCCGCACCGCTATACCCGTACCCGTGATCTGTATGAGGATTTTGCCAACACGCTGGATCAGGTCGATATCCTGCTGATGCTGGATGTGTATGCCGCCGGTGAACCGGCAATTCCGGGGGCGGACAGCCGTTCCCTGTGCCGTACAATCCGTCAGCGCGGTAAGCTGGACCCGATCCTGGTCACCGAACCGGGCAAAATTTCTGCGGTACTGGCACAGGTTCTTGAAGATAATGATTTAATACTGGTTCAAGGCGCCGGAAATATCGGTAAAATAGCGCGTACATTGGCTGACACAAAATTACGGCCGGTTTTGAGTGAGGATAATTAAGAATGACTGAAAAAGTCGCGGTACTGATGGGCGGTACATCCGCAGAACGTGAAGTCTCTCTGGCTTCAGGTGCGGCGGTTCTTGCCGGTTTAAAAGAAGCCGGTATTAATGCATTTGCGGTGGATACCAAAGAGTATCCGGTTATCCGCCTGAAGGAAGATGGTTTTACCAAAGTCTTTATCGCGCTGCACGGCCGCGGCGGGGAAGACGGCACACTTCAGGGGTGCCTGGAGCAGATGGGACTGCCGTACACCGGAAGTGGTGTGATGGCCTGCGCCCTCTCTATGGATAAGCTGCGTACCAAACAGCTGTGGGCAGGCGCAGGACTGCCGATTGCCCCGTATTTTGCCATCAGTGCGGCCCGTTTCGCGCACATCAGTGATGAAGAATTACAGCAGGGGGTGGCACCGCTGGGTTATCCGGTGATTGTCAAACCAAGCCTGGAAGGTTCCAGTGTCGGCATGTCCAAAGTGGATAATGCTCAGGCGCTGCGTCCGGCGCTGGAAGAAGCGTTTAAACACGACAAAGGCGTGCTGGTGGAAAAATGGCTCAGCGGCCCTGAGTTCACCGTGGGTTTCCTGGGTGAGCAGATGCTGCCGTCTATCCGCATTCAGCCTGCGGCGGTATTCTACGACTACGAAGCCAAATATATTTCTGACGATACACAATATTTCTGTCCGGGCCTGGAAGGGGAACGTGAGACAGAAATCCGTGAGCTGGCAAAAGCCGCTTACAAAGCCGTGGGCTGTGAAGGCTGGGGCCGTGTGGATGTGATGCTCGACAGTGACGGGCAGTTCTACCTGCTGGAAGTGAACACGTCTCCGGGTATGACCAATCACAGTCTGGTGCCGCAGGCAGCACGTCAGGCCGGTATGAGCTTCTCCGCCTTTGTTGCGGACGTTCTGGCACTGGCGGACTGATATGTCACAGGCTGCACTGAATATGCGTGAACCGGAACCGGAACAGGATTATGACGGTTCACGTCCCAGTAACGGCACATACCTTGCCGGGCTGCTGTTTTTCCTGATAGTGCTGGGAACGCTGGTCTGGGGTGGTCTGATGGTGCTGAACTGGATGAAAGATGCAGACCGTCTGCCGATGTCAAAACTGGTATTAACCGGTGAGCGCCATTACACGACAAACGATGATGTGCGCAAAGCGGTGTTATCCCTCGGGACGCCGGGCACGTTTATGACACTGGATGTCAACGACGTACAGCAGCAGCTGGAACGGATCCCGTGGTTACGTCAGGTCACTGTGCGCAAGCAGTGGCCGGACGAATTAAAAATTCATCTGGTCGAATATGTGCCGTATGCACGCTGGAATGACGCACAGATGGTTGATGACGCAGGGCGGGTTTTCAGCCTGCCGGCAGAACTGACAGAAAAAGAATCTTTCCCGATGCTCTACGGGGCACAGGGCAGTGAACAGGATGTACTGAGCGGATATCGTGAGATGGCGCAGCAGCTCAGCGGGACAGGACTGAAAATCAAATCAGCCTCAATGTCACCGCGTCATGCCTGGCAGCTGGTGCTGGATAACGATGTCCGGGTTGAACTCGGGCGGCTGGATACCAAAGGCCGGTTACAGCGTTTTATCGGGCTGTATCCGACTCTGGCGCAGGAACAGGACAAACGGGTTGATTATGTCGATCTCCGCTATGACAGCGGTGCTGCGGTCGGCTGGGCGCCATTGCAGATCGATCCTTTCGCAAACGGAAATTAAGACATAACAGGTAAAGAAGGCGGGCAGAATAACAATGATCAAAGCAACGGATAGAAAATTAGTCGTCGGCCTGGAAATAGGCACCGCCAAAGTATCTGCGCTTGTTGGTGAAATTCTGCCGGACGGTGTGGTGAACATTATCGGTGCGGGTAACTGCCCGTCACGCGGAATGGACAAAGGCGGCGTCAATGATCTGGAGTCGGTGGTAAAATGCGTACAGCGTGCCATCGACCAGGCGGAACTGATGGCGGACTGCCAGATTTCATCAGTTTATCTGGCGTTATCCGGCAAACACATCAGCTGCCAGAATGAAATTGGTATGGTGCCGATTTCAGAAGAAGAAGTGACCCAGGAAGATGTGGAGAATGTGGTGCACACGGCAAAATCTGTCCGTGTCCGCGACGAGCACCGTGTTCTGCATGTCATCCCGCAGGAATATGCCATCGATTATCAGGAAGGCATTAAAAACCCGGTGGGATTATCCGGTGTGCGGATGCAGGCAAAAGTGCATCTGATCACCTGTCATAACGACATGGCAAAAAATATTGTCAAAGCCGTTGAGCGCTGCGGGCTGAAAGTGGATCAGCTGATTTTCGCCGGTCTTGCCTCAAGCTTTGCGGTACTGACGGAAGATGAGCGTGAACTGGGTGTCTGTGTGGTGGACATCGGCGGCGGTACTATGGATATGGCGATTTACACCGGCGGCGCGCTGCGTCACACCCGTGTTATCCCGTATGCCGGTAACGTGGTGACCGGTGATATCGCTTACGCATTCGGCACACCACCGAACGATGCGGAGGCAATTAAAGTCCGCCACGGCTGTGCTCTGGGAGCGCTGGTCAGCAAAGACGAAACGCTGGAAGTGCCGAGTGTCGGCGGGCGTCCGCCGCGCAGTTTACAGCGTCAGACATTAGCCGAAGTGATTGAACCGCGTTATACCGAATTACTCAATCTGGTTAATGACGAAATTTTGAAAGTACAGGAACAATTACGTCAGCAGGGTGTCAAACACCATTTGGCCGCTGGTATCGTGCTGACGGGTGGTGCGGCTCAGATTAACGGACTGGTTGAGTGCGCACAGCGTGTTTTCCATACTCAGGTTCGTATCGGACAACCGCTTAACATAACCGGGTTAACGGATTATGCGCAGGAACCGTATTACTCTACAGCAGTAGGGTTACTGCATTACGGCAAAGAATCTCACCTGGTCGGCGATACCGAGACAGAAAAACGTGCCTCGGTGGGCAGTTGGTTTAAAAAATTAACTGGCTGGCTCAGAAAAGAATTTTAATTTGTATTAAGGCTGGCGATAATAGCGGCCATATAAGAAAGGCACAAAACGGAGAGAGATTATGTTTGAACCGATGGAATTGACCAACGACGCGGTGATTAAAGTCATCGGCGTCGGCGGGGGCGGCGGTAACGCTGTTGAGCATATGGTCCGTGAACGCATCGAAGGCGTTGAGTTCTTCGCTGTGAATACGGACGCTCAGGCGCTTCGTAAAACCGCCGTCGGCCAGACTATTCAGATTGGTAACGGGATCACCAAAGGCCTGGGTGCGGGTGCAAACCCGGAAGTGGGCCGTAACGCGGCGGAAGAAGATCGCGAAGCTCTGCGCAATGCACTCGACGGTGCGGACATGGTCTTTATCGCAGCCGGTATGGGCGGCGGTACAGGGACCGGTGCGGCACCTGTTGTTGCTGAAGTTGCCAAAGAGCTGGGCATTCTGACCGTTGCTGTGGTGACCAAGCCGTTCAACTTTGAAGGCAAAAAACGCATGGCATTCGCCGAGCAGGGGATTACTGAGTTATCCAAGCATGTTGACTCGCTGATCACTATTCCGAATGACAAACTGCTGAAAGTATTAGGCCGCGGGATTTCTCTGCTGGATGCCTTCGGTGCTGCTAACGATGTGTTACGCGGCGCAGTTCAGGGTATCGCAGAACTGATCACCCGTCCGGGTCTGATGAACGTTGACTTCGCGGACGTCCGTACCGTGATGTCAGAAATGGGTTACGCAATGATGGGCTCCGGCGCGGCGCGCGGCGAAGACCGTGCGGAAGAAGCAGCCGAAATGGCGATCTCCAGCCCGCTGCTGGAAGATATCGACCTGTCCGGTGCGCGTGGTGTGCTGGTTAACATCACGGCGGGCTTTGACCTGCGTCTGGATGAGTTCGAAACCGTGGGTAACACTATCCGTGCGTTTGCATCGGATAATGCGACCGTGGTTATCGGTACTTCTTTAGACCCTGAAATGAACGATGAACTGCGTGTGACTGTGGTCGCGACCGGTATCGGCATGGACAAACGTCCGGAAATTACGCTGGTAACCAATAAAGCGGTACAGACTAACAACATGGAACATCGTTATGCACAAATGCAAAACAGCATGACCAGCATGGATGAGAGCAAATCAGTGGCACAGGTTGTCAACGATTCGTCAGCTCAGAGCAATAAAGAACCGGATTACTTAGATATCCCGGCTTTTTTACGCAAACAGGCTGACTAAACCGAAAAGATTTGCATCTCCGCTTTTTGTGCTAAACTATCTCCCTTGTCATTAGTTTATAATGGCAGGGAGACGGTTAATCAAACGAGACAGAAACGATGATCAAACAAAGAACATTAAAGCGTATTGTTCAGGCTACGGGTGTGGGTTTACACACCGGTAAAAAAGTTACGCTGACAATGCGTCCGGCACCGGCAAATACCGGGATCATCTATCGCCGTACTGATCTTAATCCGCCTGTCGATTTTCCGGCAGATGCGAAATCCGTGCGTGATACGATGTTATGTACTTGTCTGGTAAATGAAGACAACGTACGTATTTCCACGGTTGAGCATTTAAACGCAGCACTGGCCGGGCTCGGCATTGATAACCTGGTTATCGAAGTCGATGCCGCTGAAATCCCGATTATGGATGGCAGCGCAAGTCCGTTCGTATTCCTGTTACTGGATGCCGGTATTGAAGAACTGAACAGCGCGAAGAAATTCCTGCGTCTGAAAGAGACCGTCCGTGTTGAAGATGGTGATAAGTGGGCTGAACTCTCTCCGTTTAACGGCTTCAGCTTAGATTTCACGATTGATTTCAACCATCCGGCGATCGATTCCAG
The DNA here is from genome assembly GCF_032989665.1 of Morganella sp. BCCO 40_0007. Classification (NCBI taxonomy): domain Bacteria; kingdom Pseudomonadati; phylum Pseudomonadota; class Gammaproteobacteria; order Enterobacterales; family Morganellaceae; genus Morganella; species Morganella sp. BCCO 40_0007. The sequence goes on from NZ_JAVBIN010000006.1 coordinate 138,297, forward strand.
CACTCAGCGCTACGCGATGAACTTCTCTGCGGAAAACTTTGTCCGGGATATCAGCCGTGCACGTACCTTCGGGTTCATGCGTGACATTGAATATCTCCAGTCCAAAGGCTTATGTTTAGGCGGAAGTTTTGACTGTGCTATCGTGGTGGATGATTACCGCGTGCTGAACGAAGACGGCCTGCGTTTTGAAGACGAATTCGTACGTCACAAAATGCTGGACGCTATCGGTGACCTGTTTATGTGCGGCCACAATATCATTGGTGCCTTCACGGCATTCAAATCCGGCCACGCACTGAATAACAAGTTACTTCAGGCTGTTCTGGCAAAAGAGAGCGCCTGGGAACTCGTGACATTCGAGAACGAAGCACAGATGCCGGTTGCATTCCGTGCACCGTCAACCGTACTGGCATAATCAGGTCATGGCACCACAGCTTGTTGCTCTGACCCTGACTCTCCTGTCACTGACGCTGTTTACCAAATAGCGTCTGCTTAATCTGCTGCACTGGTACTCTCTCCGGCCAGTGCAGCCAATTTCTCCAGTTTCTTCCTCAGTTTTTCCGGACTTCTCTGCGCCAGCGCTTTCAGCGCATTGGCACTTTCCGCACTCAGTTTCCGTCCCGGCTCTGCTGTTTTTTGTCCTCTGACATCTGAATTGCTGTTTTTATCATCACCCGGTCGCCCGGTTGACGATGATTTCATCAATGACGGGTTGATTTTGATGTCGATGGCCGATAATGATGGTAAAATCTCCCGGCGCAATGCGGAACGCAGCGCAGGAAGTTCATAACGCAGGCGGGTCATCTGTGCCGCATTAGAGACTTCCAGAATTAACAGTTGTTTGCGATAATTAGCCACACGACAGTGCGGTTTGAGCATCGCGGGCAGCAGCGCCAGAACGGCGCGGTTGAGTTTAAGTAACACGACAGCACGCTGCTGAATACTTTTAAGGGTATTATTATCCTTAGTTCCGCTTTCCAGCAGACTTTCAAGGGAAACTGGCTGACTGTCGCGCATCACATATACTCCGGATCTCGTGAGGGAAACACTATTTTAAATCTTTGGCGGCAATTTGGCAGGCGTTATTTCTGGTGCCATCTCTTTATCGGGATTGTGGCGACCGGCTTTGGCCTGCCTGCAGTCCTGAACAGTGGTGATGTTACCACAGCCGGTGCCGGGACAACACAAAACCGCCAGAGTCAGGCATTATCCGCCTTTGACAGCCTGTTTCTGCAAAGCAGCCAGCCGGCGAGAACCTCACAGAACATCAATTACTGGCAGCAGCATGCTGTCCGTAATGTTATCCGCCAGATTTCCTTTGCATTTTCCTGCCCGGAAGATGCGTCAAAAGATAATACCCCGGCAGAAGACCGGCATGATGCCTCCGCGCAAAATATGCTGGCGGCACTGTATGCCATTCTGACCGATTCCCCGGCACTGCCTGTTTATCATCCGGCTGTTATGCCGCAGCGCATTGCCGCAGATAACCCGTCTCCGTCTTTTTCTGTTCAGTGGATTGCCCGCACCGGCGGCATCCGTGCAGGCCCCGTACAATCTGCGTAATATTCGCGCAATATCCACGTGATATCCGCGTAATCCCCCAAAAGAAATTATTAACATATTGATTATTAACAAGGCCTGATTGTGCCTGAACAGAGACGTTTACTATGCTGGTAAAATTACTGACCAAAATCTTCGGCAGCCGGAATGACCGTACTTTACGCCGCCTGCGCAAATCCGTGGAAATTATCAACCGGATGGAACCTGAGTTCGAAAAACTCAGTGATGATGAATTAAAAGCCAAAACACAGGAATTCCGTGATCGCCTGGCAAAAGGTGAATCCGAGCAGGATATCTTACCGGAAGCATTTGCCACGGTGCGTGAAGCCAGTAAGCGTGTATTCGGTATGCGCCACTTTGATGTCCAGCTGATTGGCGGCATGGTGCTGAATGAACGCTGCATCGCCGAGATGCGTACGGGTGAGGGTAAAACGCTGACCGCGACACTGCCTGCTTACCTCAATGCCCTGTCCGGCAAAGGGGTTCACGTGGTGACAGTGAACGACTACCTCGCCCAGCGTGATGCTGAAAACAACCGCCCGCTGTTTGAATTCCTCGGTCTGACCGTCGGCATCAACCTGCCGGGCATGCCTGCACCGGCAAAACGTGAAGCGTATGCAGCTGATATCACCTACGGTACTAACAACGAATACGGTTTTGACTATCTGCGTGACAACATGGCGTTCAGTCCGGAAGAGCGTGTACAGCGTAAGCTGAACTATGCGCTGGTGGATGAGGTCGACTCCATCTTAATCGATGAAGCCCGTACCCCGCTGATTATCTCCGGTCCGGCAGAAGACAGCTCTGAGCTGTACATGAAAGTGGATAAACTGATCCCGCGCCTGATTCGTCAGGAAAAAGATGATTCCGATACCTTCAAAGGTGAAGGTCACTTCTCTGTGGATGAGAAATCCCGTCAGGTCACACTGACCGAGCGCGGTCTGGTGCTGGTGGAAGAGCTGCTGTCTGAGGCTGGTCTGATGAATGAAGGTGAATCACTGTACTCACCATCAAATATCATGCTGATGCATCACGTCATGGCGGGTCTGCGTGCGCACTCCCTGTTTGTCCGCGATGTGGATTATATCGTCAGCGAAGGTGAGGTTATCATCGTCGATGAACACACCGGCCGTACTATGCAGGGCCGCCGCTGGTCTGATGGTCTGCATCAGGCAGTGGAAGCCAAAGAAGGTGTGGAAATCCAGAATGAAAACCAGACACTGGCCTCTATCACATTCCAGAACTACTTCCGCTTATACACCAAACTGGCCGGGATGACCGGTACAGCGGATACGGAAGCCTTTGAATTCAGTTCTATTTATAAACTCGATACCATTGTTATCCCGACTAACCGTCCGATGATCCGTAAAGATTTACCGGATCTGGTTTATATGACAGAAGCTGATAAATTCAATGCCATCATTGAAGATATCCGTGAGCGTACCGCAGCCGGACAACCGGTGCTGGTGGGTACTATTTCTATCGAGAAATCAGAACTTATCTCCAACGCACTGAAAAAAGCCAAAATTGAACACAGCGTACTGAACGCCAAATTCCACGCCATGGAAGCGGATATCGTTGAACAGGCCGGTCGTTCAGGTCATGTGACTATCGCTACCAACATGGCGGGTCGTGGTACGGATATCGTGCTGGGCGGCAGCTTACAGGCAGATCTGACCGCGCTGGATGAACCGACAGAAGAGAACATTGCTGCGGCGAAAGCAGCATGGCAGGAGCGCCATGATGCCGTTCTGGCGGCTGGCGGTCTGCATATCATCGGTACTGAGCGTCATGAATCCCGCCGTATCGATAACCAGTTACGCGGTCGTTCGGGCCGTCAGGGTGATGCGGGTTCTTCCCGTTTCTACCTGTCTATGGAAGATGCACTGATGCGTATCTTCGCATCTGACCGTGTTACCGGCATGATGCGCAAGCTGGGTATGAAAGAGGGTGAGGCGATTGAGCATCCGTGGGTGACCAAAGCGATTGCCAACGCACAGCGTAAAGTGGAAAGCCGCAACTTCGATATCCGTAAGCAACTGCTGGAATATGATGATGTGGCAAACGACCAGCGCCGCGCTATCTACACTCAGCGTAATGATCTGCTGGATAACGGCGATATCAGTGAAACTATCGACAGCATCCGCGGTGATGTCTTCACAACGGTTATCGATGCGCATATTCCGCCGCAGTCTCTGGAAGAAATGTGGGATATCCCGGGTCTGGAAAAACGTCTGGAACAGGATTTCGATTTACATCTGCCAATCAAAGAGTGGCTGGATAAAGAACCTGAGCTGCACGAAGAAACTCTGCGTGAGCGTATCCTCGATAAAGCGGTTGAGGTTTATAAAGCCAAAGAAGAGATTGTCGGCGCTGAAATGATGCGTCACTTCGAGAAAGGCGTGATGCTGCAAACGCTGGATACACTGTGGAAAGAGCATCTGGCAGCGATGGATTATCTGCGTCAGGGTATCCATCTGCGTGGTTACGCACAAAAAGATCCGAAACAGGAATACAAGCGTGAGTCTTTCTCCATGTTTGCCAACATGCTGGAAGGCCTGAAATATGAAGTGGTCAGCACCATTTCCAAAGTTCAGGTCCGCATGCCGGAAGAAGTTGAGGCACTGGAGCAGCGCCGCCGCGAGGAAGCTGAACGTCTGGCACAGCGCCAGCAGCTCAGCCATGAAAATGACAATGCTGCGCTGATGACCAAAACCGAAGCGGAAATCGCATCCGGTGTCCGCAAAGTCGGTCGTAATGATCCGTGCCCTTGTGGTTCCGGCAAGAAATACAAACAGTGCCACGGTGCACTGAAATAATCAGTCCTGACAGACGATTAGCATAAAAAGCAAAAAGGCGGGGGAACCCCGCCTTTCTTCTGTAAATAAAACGGACAGAACATGATGGAAAAAAAACACTTACGTATTGCCGCCGGCGTTATCCGTAATGCAGAAGGTGATATCTTTATTGCTCAGCGCCCGGCTGAATCCCATATGGGCGGTTACTGGGAGTTTCCCGGCGGTAAACTGGAGGCCGGAGAGTCACCGGAACAGGCGCTGGTACGGGAACTGGAAGAAGAACTGGGCATTGTGGCTGTGCCCGGTGAGCTGTTACAGACGGCGGAGCATGAGTTTCCGGATCGCCTGATCACCATTTATTTCTTCCTGGTGGAAGAATGGCAGAACGCGCCTTATGGCCGCGAAGGCCAGCCGTCACGCTGGGTAAAACAAACAGCACTGATCGCAGAGGAGTTTCCGCCGGTCAACCGCGGGATTGTGGCACTGCTGACGGAATAAGATTCAGATATACGGATGCGGCTGTTTTTGTTCAGCCGCTGTCCGGTAAGTTAATCAGTACGGTGAACTGTCTTCCGGTTCACTCCAGGCTTCACTGTCAGAAAGGTCACTCCGGCTGGCAATCCGTTTTTCTTCCGCAGCCCACTCCCCGAGATCAATTAACTGACAACGTTTACTGCAAAACGGGCGGTACGGGCTTTCCGTTCCCCAGACAACTTCTTTTTTGCAATTCGGGCAGTTAACGATAATAGCTTCTGACATAGAATCCTCCCTGCTAACAACAGGCAATTTCAAACGGTAAAGTAGCGGGTATTATACCGTGTTCGCTGTCAGTATGCAGGAAGCGTATGGCAAAACGTGTTTTGTGGCCGGAAACCTGCGGGTAAATCTGGCAATCAACCGGCAGACGCAGACGCAGTAAATCCGCGCCTTCCGCATTATCCTGATAAAAGCCGTTATGGCTTTCGGCTGCGGTAAAAGGCGCAGACTGGCGCAGCAGCGTCAGCAGGCTGCTGAGCGCATTATTCAGCGGCTGTAAACCCGCAATCCAGGCGGCCTGCGTGTTATCACGCACACTCTGCGGCAGATTCAGCCACAGGTGGAGATAGGGCAGATCAAAACCGCAGCAACCGCCGGGGATACTCAGCCGCTGGCGGACAATACCGATAATTTTATCGTCTTTCAGGTGCTGGGCGATGCGGGGGGCTTTACTCAGTTCTGCCGCTTTCTGTTTCAGTTCGTCTGAAAATCCGCGGATCAGGGCCTGGTCGGCGTTAGGTGCTTCAGCCCACATTGCCAGTTTCTTTTGCTGCTTTTCCAGCTCTTTTAAAATTTCTGAGCGGACTTCACCGCGATCAATCACTTCGATAAATTCGGCGACAGCCCGGAAAAATGCCAGGCTTGACGGCAGAGAGTCGAGAGGGGACAGAGTGCTCATTTGCTGAAGTGATGTTTCAATACGCAGCCATGAACGGGTTCGTTCGTTTAATGGATGTTCAAAAGTAACAGACTGACGGATTTCGCTCATGGGTGTTCCTGTTTTGGCTGACGGGCCAACGCTGTATAATGTTCGTGCAGTGCAAGGACGCGGGGCATCAGCGGCTCATCGTTATCATGATTGGTCAGAATATCATCGGCAACGGAAAGACGTTGTTCACGGGATGCCTGCGCCCGGAGAATATTTTCGGCATGCTCTCCGGAAACGCCGTCACGGCGCATGGTCCGGGCTATTTGTTCGTGCGGATAAACATCCACAACCAGTACGCGATCTGCCAGGGGAGCAAGGTTATTTTCAACCAGCAGAGGAACCACCCAAAGGGCATAAGGGGCTGTTACATTGTTAAGCTGCCGCCGGGTTTCCTGATGGATAAGCGGATGCAGTAACTGATTGAGCCATGCTTTTTTCTCCGGGTCTGCGAAGATTTCCCGGCGCAGCGCTGCTCTGTCCAGAGTGCCGTCTGCGGTCAGAGTCCGCGGGCCGAAGTGCTCAGCAATAGCCTGCAATGCCGGTGTTCCCGGTTCAACCACCTGACGGGCGATAATATCCGCATCTGTCACAGGGACCCCGAGACGGGCAAACATATCCGCAACGGTACTTTTTCCGCTGCCGATACCCCCGGTTAACGCAACAATATAAGCCATTGTATTCCTGTATTGATCGAAACAACGGGTAAATTGTACCTGATGAAATTAATTTCTCCTATGGCAAATAAGCAGTGAATACAGAGATATTTCACAGGTTTGAATTTTTTATTCAGATACTTTAAGGAATGAATAGTTTGTCAGACCAAAATTTCACCGAGCCGGAATAAAGGTAAATACATTGCAATTAATAAAATGGCGACGAGAATTGACAGGAAGGTAAACAGTAATGGCTGGAGTATTTTAAAAAAATCCTGAATTTGATTTAAGGCGAGAGATTTAAACCATTCTGCGGTATAGGAAAAAAAGTGTCCGAATTGCCCTGTAGCCTCACCGGTGGCAATCAGCTCATAACATAATGAAGGGAATAATTTCGATTCCTTAATTGATTGGCTGAATGATTTTCCGTGAAGTAATTCGTCCCTGATTGTGCTTAAAGCCTCTCTGTATAACGGATGCGAAGTCGTCATAATAAGTGTATTAATACCCGAAATAAGTGTGACACCCGATTGTTGTGTCATTGCCAGCATCCGGAAAATACGGGACACATAACTGAAAATAATAATATTGCCGATAAACGGAATATGCAAAATACAGATTGATTCTGCTTTTTTAATACCCGGATGTTTCCGGCGAAATATATGATAAATAAATGTAATTACTGTTATTGAGCTCATTGCCGGAATTGTATACACGGAGATAATACCGGAAACCCTGATCAATTGTTGTGTCAGTGCCGGAAGTTCCGCATCGAATGATGCATATATTTTGGCGAATTCGGGAATTACAAACAGAAACATTAATGTGATCATCAGAGTGCTGGCAATTAACAATGCAACAGGATAGTGGACTGATTTGATTAATGCGGCCCGGTGTTCACGGCTGCTCTGAATATGTTGTGAAATAGTATGAAGACATTCCGGTAATTTACCGGTTTCCTCCCCGACCGTAATCATCTGGCAGTAAAAGGAATCAAATAAAGCAGGGTACTGCATGATCCCCTGAGTCAATGTTTTTCCCTGTTGCAGTTGTCCGGTAAGCGCGCGGATCACTTCTGTCCACAGCGGGTGGCTGCATTCACCGGCCAGCAGCGAAAGTGCTTTCAGCAGCGGTAATCCTGATATCAGTAAGGTTGTCAGCTGCTGTGTGAAATGCAGAAGGTAGTGTTTCTCTTTCTGTGAACAGACCAGCCGTTTGCGGCAGTGCAGTGAAACAGGTGTGATGCTCTGCGAAATCAGCTGATTAACAGCACTATTCTCTGAAGACGAAATAAGGGTTCCGGTCACTACCCGGTTAACCGGTGTCAGACCGGACCAGTCATACAGCCGGTAAATTTGCATAGCATCACTCCTGTTGAGCCGCAGATGTCAGATATCCTGCATATGGTAAATCTCACTGAGTGTGGTTACCCCGGATTCTGCCAGTGCGACGCCTGCGTCAAACAGTGATCCGGGTAATGCACCGGCGGCAGATGACTGCGCCTGTTGCGGTGTCAGAAAGGCAAAACAGGCGGTTCGTCCGTAATAGCCTGAAAAGCAGTGCTCACAGCCGTTTGCCTGCCACGGGGTGAACTGATGTGTTTTTCCGCTGCCCAGTATCACGCTCTCCGTTTCCTGTTTTTGCGTTTTACAGCGCGGACACAGCATGCGGACCAGACGCTGGGCAATGATCAGTTTGATGCAGGTTTTAATGAAATACTCGTCAATGCCCAGTTGCCGCAGCCGCGAAAAAGTATCTTCCGCGGGATTGGTATGCAGGGTGGACAATACCAGATGACCGGTATGAGCCGCTTTGACAGCCATTTCGGCGGTTGCTTTATCCCTGATTTCTCCCACCATAATGACATCCGGGTCCTGGCGCAGCAGGGCGCGGAGAATAGCGGCAAAGCCCAGTTCAATTTTCGGGTTTATCTGGGTCTGGGTGATCCCCCGCAGCGGAATTTCCACCGGGTCTTCAACGCTGCAGATATTCCGGTTGTTCTGATTCAGGTATTGCAGACAGCCGTACAGTGTGGCGGTTTTACCGCTGCCGGTGGGGCCGGTCAGCAAAATAATGCCGGTGGCACTGTTGAGGCCGGTATGCAATGTTTTCAGCTGCAGAGGTGTCAGTCCTGATTTTTCCAGCGCCAGATTTTGCGTGGTACTCAGCAGCCGGAGCACTACTTTTTCACCATAAATTGTGGGCAGTGTGGCGACACGGATCGCATAACGGGTGTTATTTTCCAGCCATTCAAACTGGCCATCCTGGGGTAACCGTTTTTCGGCAATATCGAGTCCGGCAATAATTTTGATGCGGATAATGATCTCTCCGCTGATTTCCGGCGGCGGAGAATTCAGTGTGTGCAGTTGCCCGTCGATTCTGACCCGTATCCGGTAACCCTGCTGTGCCGGCTCGATATGGATATCGGATGCCCGCTTTGCAACAGCCCCGGCAATCATCCGGTTAACAAAGCTGACCGCAGCGGATTGTTGTTCCGCCGGCCATGTGTCGGTATCCGGCGGCTGCCGGTGATTATCGGCCGGCGGAAGGGCGGGAGGCGGCGGTGAACCGGTATCCGCAGAAACCGGTACGTTTATTTCCGGTGTTACGCCGGGGAAAAGTACCGGCTCCGGCAGTGAGGTATTCCGGCGGCAGTAAGCCAGTTTCTCACTGTGCCATAATTCAATATCCACCCGCTTACCGGCCAGAAAGCGGATAGCGGACACGACATCCCGGCGCGGTTGCTGTGCGGCGGCAACCCGGACCGCATCAGGATTACAGTCAATCAGCATCAGCTCGTTGCGTTCACACAATGCATGAACTTCAGCCAGTAAGAGTTGTTCCTCCCCGCCGGTGCGGGTAACAGGGGAAAGTGTACCTGTTTGCATAATGAATTCCTTTTCATGTCGGTATGTTACTTAATGACGTCAATACAGATCTTTTTCAGTGCGTCTTCTTTCGTGTCGCAGGTGGTTGTCCAGACAGTAATGCCGTTCAGCGGATTTCTTACCGGGATTGTGCTGACTGTCAGCGCAGCCAGTGAACTGTTTCCCTGAACTGTCACAACACCGTTTTCCGCGTTGACGGATTTGATATAACGTCCCGGGGAACCGGCCGGAACAGAACCCTGTCCGCTGTTGCATCCGGCAAAAGAAGGGCTGTCAAAACTGCACAACTCCACACCGGTTTTAAACGCGGTGACAGTCCGCAGCACATCAATCAGCGCTGCTTTGCGGATATAGTTCTGATAGCCCGGAACCGCAATGGCACTGAGAACCGCCACAATGGCGATCACCACCATTACTTCAATTAATGTGAATCCGTGCTGGTTCATACTGATGCTCCTTTTTGTGTCTGTGAACGGGGTACTTATTTAGCGTGATGCACTCTATTCAATGACGGATCGTCAAAAAAGAGAGGTATCCGGATTTCTCGGCGCAGGTGGAAAACTGCGGTGCAACAACTGAAAAATGCAGATTTTTTTTCGGTATGACACGCAAAAATCAGCCATGAAAAATCAGTACTCCCCGGACAGGGCGGAAGACACGTATACTGTGCGGCACCAAATGATATTGGTTATGTGATTCAATAATGGCTTTTGCTCAGGAGAACGAATGGATATTCAGGATGGCTGGCTGACCACAGCGCGCAGGGTTATCTCACCGCATCACGATACCCGGCCGGAAAACGTGACTCCCCGTTTACTGGTGATCCACAATATCAGCCTGCCGCCGGGGCAGTTCGGCGGTCCGTATATTGACCAGCTTTTTCAGGGAACGCTGGACCCGGATGCACATCCTTTCTTTGCGGAAATACAGGCGCTGCGGGTTTCTGCTCACTGTCTGATCCGCCGGACCGGGGAAATTGTGCAGTATGTGCCATTTGATGCACGGGCCTGGCATGCGGGTGTTTCCAGCTATCAGGGGACGGAAAAGTGTAATGATTTTTCCGTCGGTATTGAGCTGGAAGGGACCGATACACAGCCATTCACCGATGAACAGTACCGGGCACTGGCTTCTGTGACACAGACGCTTTTGATGTATTACCCGCAAATGAAAGGACATATCACCGGACACAGTGATATCGCACCGGGACGCAAAACAGATCCCGGCCCTTGTTTCGACTGGAACCGATACAGGAATTTACTGAATCCGGCAGACATTCCGGCTGAATAAGCCGTAAAATTTCGCAGATCTGACTGAGGCGAAATTTTCCTGTTTACCGGTTCCCTGCTAAAATTAGCATTCCGGTAACCTGTTACTGACTAAAAGCATTTTATGGATACGGATGCAGCGGAGATAACCTGACGAGGCTGGGGCAAATCAGGGTGATAGTTATATGGTGCGGTAAAAATGCACAAATATTGATTATATATTCATCAAAATGGTCACTGTAACGGTTCAGTTTGCGTATTTATCTGAATTTAAACGTTAAAATCTGTAACATTCACGATGCAGCATTTAAACGTATCAGTTATCAATTTATGCTAAAATTTAAAAAAAATTGTTAAAACTTGCTGGTTTTTATGATTTAGCTCAAGGTCTTTATAGACAGTTGGTGAATACTTTGTTACTTTAAGACCCTGTAAAAGAAATTGGTATTACCAATTGACTACAAAACCCATGAAGCAATATTTATCCATGTTGATGGTTCTGATACAAATATGGCTTACAGCAAAATCCGCCAACCAAAATTAGCCGACGTGATCGAACAGCGGCTTGAGCACTTAATCCTCGACGGCACATTAAGCCCGGGGGAAAAGTTGCCGCCTGAACGCGAGCTGGCCAAACAGTTCGATGTCTCACGTCCCTCACTGCGCGAAGCAATTCAAAAACTTGAAGCGAAAGGCTTTCTGCTGCGCAGACAAGGTGGCGGCACATTTGTACAGAGCAATCTCTGGCAAAGCTTCAGTGACCCGCTTGCCCAGCTGCTGGAAGGGCACCCCGAATCTCAGTTTGATCTGCTGGAAACCCGTCATGCCCTTGAGGGTATTGCTGCTTATTATGCGGCGCTGCGGGGAACCGAAGCAGATTTTGTCCGTATCACCAACAGTCATCAGGCGATAGCCGATGCCCGCGACGCCGGGGATGTGGAAGCAGAATCTCAGGCCGTACTGCAATATCAGCTTATTGTCACAGAGGCCGCACATAATGTGGTGCTGTTACATTTGCTGCGCTGTATGGTGCCGATGCTGGAAAAAAATATCCGGCAGAATTTTGAATTTTTATACACCCGGAAAGAGATGCTGGCGATGGTCAGCGAACACCGGGAACAGGTATTCCGGGCTATTATGAGCCGGTCGCCGGAGGCAGCGCGGGAGGCATCCCACCGTCATCTGGCATTCCTGGAAGACGTCCTGCTGGATATGAGCCGGGAGCACACCCGCCGGGAACGTTCACTGCGCCGTCTTCAGCAGTATACAGAATAAATCAGTAATGGTTTTGGGGCTTACAGATCCCTGAATGCTGCGTCTGTAAGCTGACCTATGCATCAGCGGCAATATATAGCCGGGCCTATCTTCACGTCGCCCGTCACCGTTAAGGCGGGATACGTGAAGATAGGCTCCGAATATCATTAGAAACAGATAAACTATAAGGAATACACCATGTCAGACATTTTGAACAATGACGTGGATCCGATCGAAACCCGCGACTGGCTACAGGCGATCGAATCGGTCATCCGTGAAGAAGGTGTTGAGCGTGCACAGTTCCTGATTGATCAGGTTCTGAATACTGCCCGTCAGGGTGGTGTGAGTGTTGCAGCAGGTGCTGCAGCCCGTAATTACATCAACACCATTCCTGTTGAGGATGAACCTGCCTACCCGGGCAACCTGGAGCTGGAGCGTCGTATCCGTTCTGCTATCCGCTGGAACGCTGTCATGATGGTTCTGCGCGCATCCAAGAAAGATCTGGATCTGGGCGGTCACATGGCGTCTTACCAGTCTGCGGCTACCATGTATGAAGTGTGCTTCAACCACTTCTTCCGTGCGCAGAACGAAAAAGACGGCGGTGATGTTATTTATTTCCAGGGCCACTTAAGCCCGGGCTACTACGCACGCGCATTCATGGAAGGTCGTCTGACCGAAGAGCAGCTGAACAATTTCCGTCAGGAAATCGGCGGCAAAGGTCTGCCTTCTTATCCGCACCCTAAACTGATGCCTAACTTCTGGCAGTTCCCGACCGTTTCTATGGGTCTGGGGCCGCTGGCTGCTATCTATCAGGCTAAGTTCCTGAAATATCTGGAACACCGTGGTCTGAAAGATACCTCTGAGCAAACCGTTTATGCCTTCCTGGGTGATGGCGAGATGGATGAGCCGGAATCTAAAGGTGCAATCAATATCGCTGTCCGTGAAAACCTGGACAACCTGATCTTCGTTATCAACTGTAACCTGCAGCGCCTCGACGGCCCTGTAAACGGTAACGGTAAAATCGTTAACGAAATGGAAGGTATGTTCTCCGGTGCGGGCTGGCAGGTAATCAAAGTCATGTGGGGCGGCCGCTGGGATGAACTGCTGAAGAAAGATACCAGCGGTAAACTGATTCAGCTGATGAACGAAACCGTTGACGGCGACTATCAGACATTCAAATCCAAAGATGGTGCTTACGTTCGTGAACACTTCTTTAACCGTTATCCGGAAACCGCTGCATTAGTCAAAGACTGGACTGATGAGCAGATCTTCGCACTGAACCGCGGTGGTCACGATCCGAAGAAAATGTTCGCTGCACTGAAAAAAGCGCATGACACCAAAGGCAAACCAACCCTGATCCTGGCCCAGACCGTTAAAGGTTATGGTATGGGTGATACTGCTGAAGGTAAAAACATCGCTCACCAGGTTAAGAAAATGAACATGGAAGGCGTGCGCCATCTCCGTGATCGTTTCAACATCGATGTGGCTGATGATCAGCTGGAAAAACTGCCGTTCATCAAGTTTGACGAAAACTCTGAAGAGCAGAAATACATGATGGAACGCCGTGCGGCACTGCATGGTCCGGTTCCTTCACGCCGTTCTCACTTCGATGAGAAACTGGATATTCCTGCACTGAGCGATTTCAGCCAGTTACTGGAAGAGCAGAACAAAGAAATCTCCACCACTATCGCGTTTGTGCGTGCACTGAACGTGATGCTGAAAAACAAATCCATCAAAGAGCGTATTGTGCCAATCATCGCGGATGAAGCACGTACATTCGGTATGGAAGGTCTGTTCCGTCAGATCGGTATCTACAACTCCAAAGGTCAGCTGTATACCCCGCAGGACCGTGAGCAGGTTGCTTACTACCGTGAAGATGTGAAAGGTCAGATCCTGCAGGAAGGTATCAACGAACTGGGTGCGGGCGCATCCTGGCTGGCAGCTGCAACCTCTTACAGCACCAACAACCTGCCGATGATTCCGTTCTACATCTACTACTCAATGTTCGGTTTCCAGCGTATCGGTGACCTGATGTGGATGGCAGGCGACCAGCAGGCACGCGGCTTCCTGATCGGCGGTACTTCCGGCCGTACCACCCTGAACGGTGAAGGTCTGCAGCACGAAGACGGCCACAGCCATATTCAGTCTCTGACTATCCCTAACTGCCTGTCTTATGACCCGTCATTCGCGTACGAAGTTGCGGTCATCATGCAGGATGGTCTGGAGCGTATGTATGGTGAAGCGCAGGAAAACATTTACTACTACATCACCACACTGAACGAAAACTACCATATGCCTGCAATGCCGGAAGGTGTTGAGGAAGGTATCCGTAAAGGTATCTACAAACTGGAAACCCTGACCGGTGATAAAGGCAAGGTACAGTTACTGGGTTCAGGTGCGATTCTGCGTCACGTACGTGAAGCAGGTCAGATTCTGTCTTCTGAATACGGCATCAGCTCTGATATCTACAGCGTGACCTCGTTCACCGAGCTGGCACGTGAAGGTCAGGATTGTGATCGCTGGAACATGCTGCATCCGTCAGAAACCCCGCGCGTGCCTTACATCACTCAGGTGATGAACGATGCACCGGCTGTGGCATCCACTGACTGGATGAAACTGTTCGCAGAACAGGTTCGCGGTTATGTTCCTGCTGACCAGTACCGCGTACTGGGTACTGACGGTTACGGCCGTTCAGACAGCCGTGATAACCTGCGTCATCATTTCGAAATTGATGCCGGTTATGTTGTTGTTGCTGCTCTGGGTGAGCTGGCTAAACGTGGTGAAATTGACGTGAAAGTGGTTGAAGAAGCCATTAAGAAATTCAGCATCAACCCTGAAAAAGTTAACCCGCGTGTGGCATAAGAGGTAAAAATTAATGTCTATTGAAATCCATGTGCCTGATATCGGTTCAGATGAAGTTGATGTAACTGAAATTCTGGTCAGTGTCGGCGATAAAGTAGAAGCAGAACAATCACTCATCACCGTTGAAGGTGACAAGGCGTCGATGGAAGTTCCGTCTCCGCAGGCAGGGGTTGTTAAAGAGATTAAAGTTGTCGTGGGCGATAAAGTCAGCACCGGTTCTTTCATCATGGTATTTGAAGCAGAGGCCGCAGCAGCGGCTCCTGCTCCGGCAGCTCAGGCTGCTGCTCCGGCAGCGGCTGCAGCATCTGCACTGCAGGAAATTCACGTACCGGATATCGGTGGTGACGAAGTTGATGTGACTGAAATCATGGTCAGCGTCGGCGATACTGTGACTGAAGAACAGTCTCTGATCACCGTTGAAGGCGACAAAGCCTCAATGGAAGTTCCGTCTCCGATGGCGGGTGTGGTTAAAGAGATCAAAGTTGCTGTCGGCGATAAAGTCAGCACCGGTTCCCTGATCATGGTCTTTGAAGTTGCGGGCGCAGCACCGGCGGCACAGCCTGCCGCAGCCGCTCCGGCACCTGCAGCAGCGGCACCGGCCGTGGCAGCAGACAAAGAAATCCATGTACCGGATATCGGCGGTGACGAAGTTGACGTGACTGAAATTATGGTCAGCGTCGGCGATACCGTGACTGAAGAACAGTCTCTGATCACCGTTGAAGGCGACAAAGCCTCAATGGAAGTCCCGTCTCCGATGGCAGGTAAAGTCAAAGAAATCAAAGTAGCAGTCGGCGATAAAGTCAAAACCGGCTCTCTGATTATGGTCTTTGAAGTTGCGGGCGCAGCACCTGCTCCGGCAGCACAGCCTGCAGCAGCCGCACCAGCGGCAGCAGCTCCGGCTTCTGCACCGGCAGCGAAAGCGGCTCCGGCAGCAGCACCGGCTGCGGGTAATGACTTCGTTGAGAACGATGCTTACGTTCACGCAAGTCCGGTTATCCGTCGTCTGGCCCGTGAATTCGGTGTGAATCTGGCGAAAGTCAAAGGCACAGGCCGTAAAGGCCGTATCCTGCGTGAAGACGTTCAGGCTTATGTGAAAGATGCGGTGAAACGCGCTGAAGCAGCTCCGGCTGCAGCAGGCGGCGGCTTACCTGGCATGCTGCCATGGCCGAAAGTGGACTTCAGCAAGTTCGGTGAAGTGGAAGAAGTTGAACTGAGCCGTATTCAGAAGCTGTCCGGTGCTAACCTGAGCCGTAACTGGGTAATGATCCCGCACGTTACGCTGATGGATGAAGCGGATATCACTGATGTTGAAGAATTCCGTAAACAGCAGAACAAAGAAGCTGAGAAGAAACAGCTGGGCGTGAAAATCACTCCGCTGGTCTTCGTGATGAAAGCTGCCGCAAAAGCGCTGGTCGAAATGCCGCGTTTCAACAGCTCTATCACTGAAGATGCACAGCGTCTGATTCTGAAGAAATATGTCAATATCGGTATCGCGGTAGACACCCCGAACGGCCTGGTTGTTCCTGTCATCAAAGATGTGAACAAAAAAGGTATTCTGGAACTGTCTTACGAACTGGCTGAAATCTCCAAGAAAGCCCGTAACGGTAAGCTGACTTCTTCTGATATGCAGGGCGGATGCTTCACTATCTCCAGCCTGGGCGGTATCGGGACAACCGGTTTCGCACCGATTGTTAACGCACCGGAAGTGGCTATCATGGGTCTGTCACGTTCATCCATGAAACCGGTATGGGACGGCAAACAGTTTGTTCCGCGTCTCATTCTGCCAATGTCACTCTCCTTCGACCACCGTGTGATCGATGGTGCTGACGGCGCCCGCTTCATCACGCTGATTAATCAGTACATGAGCGATTTACGCCGCCTGGCAATGTAAGCAATTACACTAAGACCGGTGCAGAGCCGGTCTTAGCGGCGCAGGCTGAAACGTGCTCATCCCGGATAACGGGAGTCAGGTCACAGAACTGCGCCTTTCCAGGTTGTTAACAATTTTGTAAACTGCTCTCAGTGTGTACGTCCCGGTGGAATATATGTCGTCTGACCCGCCGGACAAACAATTAAGAGGTCACGATGAGTACTGAAATTAAAGCCCAGGTCGTTGTACTTGGTGCGGGCCCTGCAGGGTATTCAGCGGCTTTCCGCTGTGCTGACTTAGGTCTGGAAACTGTCCTGATTGAACGTTATTCAACCTTAGGCGGTGTCTGCCTGAACGTAGGTTGTATCCCGTCCAAAGCATTACTGCATGTTGCTAAAGTGATCGAAGAAGCGAAAGCGCTGGCTTCTCACGGCATCGTGTTCGGCGAACCGCAGACTGATATCGATAAAGTCCGTCTGTGGAAAGAGAAAGTTATTTCTCAGTTAACCGGCGGTCTGGCCGGTATGGCGAAAGGCCGTAAAGTGACTGTCGTGAATGGTCTCGGCCAGTTCACCGGCGCGAATACTATCGAAGTCAATGGTGAGAAGGGTAAAACCACTATCACGTTTGACAATGCTATTATTGCAGCGGGCTCACGCCCGATTCAGCTGCCGTTTATCCCGCACGAAGATCCGCGTGTATGGGATTCAACTGATGCGCTGCAGCTGAAAACCGTCCCGGGCCGTCTGCTGGTCATGGGTGGTGGTATTATCGGCCTGGAAATGGGTACCGTATACCACGCGCTGGGTTCAGAGATTGATGTTGTTGAAATGTTTGACCAGGTCATTCCTGCGGCAGATAAAGACATCGTTAAACTGTTCACCAAACGTATCAGCACCAAGTTTAACCTGATGCTGGAAACCAAAGTGACCGCCGTTGAAGCAAAAGAAGACGGTATCTATGTCACGATGGAAGGCAAGAAAGGCCCTGCAGAACCACAGCGTTATGATGCAGTTCTGGTGGCTATCGGCCGTACTCCTAACGGTAAACTGCTGGCGGCTGATAAAGCCGGTGTTGAAGTTGACGATCGCGGTTTCATCCACGTTGACAAACAAATGCGCACCAACGTGCCGCACATCTTTGCTATCGGCGATATCGTCGGTCAGCCGATGCTGGCGCACAAAGGTGTTCACGAAGGTCACGTGGCAGCCGAAGTTATCTCCGGTCTGAAACACTACTTCGATCCGAAAGTGATCCCGTCTATTGCTTACACCGAACCGGAAGTGGCATGGGTTGGTCTGACGGAGAAAGAAGCGAAAGAGAAGGGTATCAGCTACGAAACAGCAACCTTCCCGTGGGCGGCTTCCGGTCGTGCAATCGCATCTGACTGCGCTGAAGGTATGACCAAACTGATTTTCGACAAAGAATCTCACCGTGTTATCGGTGGTGCGATTGTCGGTACTAACGGCGGCGAGCTGTTAGGTGAAATCGGTCTGGCTATCGAAATGGGTTGTGATGCGGAAGACCTGGCTCTGACCATCCACGCTCACCCGACGCTGTACGAATCAATCGGTATGGCGGCTGAGATTTACGAAGGCAGCATCACTGACCTTCCGAATCCGAAAGCGAAAAAGAAAAAGTAATCAGCTGACCCGGTGACAGTATTGTTACCCGGCTGAACATAAAAATCCGGCGGCCTCTGGCGCCGGATTTTTTTATTCCCTGAAGCCATCGCCCCGCCTGTGTACTCATAGACAAACCGGTATTATTCAGATATTAATAAATTCAGTATGCTGACCGTCGTTCCCGGTGCAGCTGAACGATGTAAACGACCGTTTTTTGCATTTCCGGCGTAATCAATAATTGTGCAGATTCCTGTTTAAAACGGCATAACACTGGTGAAACGGGTAAGCAGCAAGTTTAATTCACTAATGTTATTCAGCTCACAAATTGTTTATGTTGCTTTAATGTGAATGAATTAACAATGTGTTTAAATTTTGATATGCTGAAACCCCGTTGCCGGGCACTCATAAAAAACACAAAGCAAGGAGTACGTCGTGCTGGAAAATTACCGCAGGCACGTTGCCGAACGTGCAGCACAAGGGATCGCCCCTAAGCCATTGGAAGCCGCTCAGGTTGCTGAGTTAGTCGAATTACTGAAATCTCCGCCGGCAGGCGAAGAAGCGTTTCTTGTTGATCTGATTACCAACCGTGTACCGCCGGGTGTTGATGAAGCCGCATATGTGAAAGCCGGTTTCCTGGCCGCTCTGGCAAAAGGTGAAGCACATTCACCTCTGATCTCCGCTGAAAAAGCTATTGAATTACTCGGAACCATGCAGGGTGGTTATAACATTCACGCCCTGATTGAATCCCTCGATGATGAAAAACTGGCCCCTGTCGCCGCCAAAGCGCTCTCTCATACCTTACTGATGTTTGATAATTTCTATGATGTGGAAGAAAAGGCAAAAGCCGGTAATTCCTATGCACAGAAAATTATTCAGTCCTGGGCTGATGCGGACTGGTTCCTTGAACGTCCGAAGCTGGCAGAAAAACTGACCGTTACCGTTTTTAAAGTTTCCGGTGAAACCAATACCGATGATCTGTCACCGGCACCGGATGCCTGGTCGCGTCCGGATATCCCGCTGCATGCACTCGCGATGCTGAAAAACCCGCGTGACGGTATTGATCCGGATGAACCCGGCAATATCGGCCCGGTTAATCAGATCGATCTGCTCAGCAAAAAAGGGTTCCCGCTGGCCTATGTCGGTGATGTCGTCGGTACCGGGTCTTCCCGTAAATCCGCGACCAACTCCGTGCTGTGGTTTATGGGGGATGATATCCCGTATGTGCCGAACAAACGCGGCGGTGGTATTGTGCTGGGCGGAAAAATTGCCCCGATTTTCTTCAATACCATGGAGGATGCGGGTGCGCTGCCGGTGGAAGTGGATGTCAGCAACCTGAATATGGGGGATGTGATTGACGTTTACCCGTATAAAGGTGAGATCCGCAATCATGACACCAATGAACTGCTGGCAACATTTGAACTGAAAACCGATGTGCTGCTGGATGAAGTCCGCGCCGGTGGCCGTATCCCGCTGATTATCGGTCGCGGCCTGACTGCAAAAGCACGCGAGTCTCTCGGCCTGCCGCATACGGATATTTTCCGTCAGGCAAAACCGGTTGAGAAAAGCACCCGCGGTTTCTCACTGGCTCAGAAGATGGTCGGCCGTGCCTGCGGCGTGGCGGGAATTCGTCCGGGCGAGTACTGCGAGCCTAAGATGACCTCTGTCGGCTCCCAGGACACCACCGGGCCGATGACCCGTGACGAACTGAAAGACCTGGCCTGTCTCGGCTTCTCAGCTGATCTGGTGATGCAGTCGTTCTGTCACACTGCTGCTTATCCGAAGCCGGTGGATGTAAACACGCATCACACGCTGCCTGATTTTATTATGAACCGCGGTGGTGTATCGCTGCGTCCGGGAGACGGTATCATCCACTCCTGGCTGAACCGCATGCTGCTGCCGGATACTGTCGGCACCGGCGGTGACTCACACACCCGTTTCCCGATTGGTATTTCCTTCCCGGCCGGTTCCGGTCTGGTCGCTTTTGCGGCTGCAACCGGTGTGATGCCGCTGGATATGCCGGAATCTGTGCTGGTGCGTTTTAAAGGAAAAATGCAGCCGGGGATCACGCTGCGTGATCTGGTGCATGCGATTCCGTATTACGCTATTCAGCAGGGGCTGCTGACCGTTGAGAAAAAAGGGAAGAAAAACATTTTCTCCGGCCGTATCCTGGAAATTGAAGGGTTGCCGACACTGAAAGTGGAACAGGCGTTTGAGCTGGCGGATGCATCTGCCGAGCGTTCTGCTGCAGGTTGTACCATCAAACTGGATAAAGAGCCGATTACGGAATACCTCAATTCCAATATCGTCCTGCTGAAATGGATGATTGCGGAAGGTTACGGCGATCGCCGTACCATTGAGCGCCGTATTCAGAGCATGGAAAAATGGCTGGCCGATCCGCAACTGCTGGAAGGCGATGCGGATGCAGATTATGCCGCCGTGATCGAAATCGATCTCCATGAGATCAAAGAGCCGATTCTCTGCGCACCGAATGACCCTGATGATGCACGTCTGCTGTCTGATGTGGCCGGAAGCAAGATTGATGAAGTGTTTATCGGCTCCTGCATGACGAATATCGGTCACTTCCGTGCGGCGGGTAAGCTGCTCGACAGTTATAAAGGCCAGTTACCGACCCGCCTGTGGGTCGCGCCACCGACCAAAATGGATGCCGCGCAGCTGACAGAAGAAGGCTATTACAGCATCTTCGGCAAAAGCGGTGCCCGTATTGAGATTCCGGGCTGTTCATTGTGTATGGGTAACCAGGCACGTGTGGCGGATAACTCAACGGTCGTATCCACCTCGACCCGTAACTTCCCGAACCGTCTGGGCACCGGTGCCAATGTGTATCTGGCCTCAGCGGAACTGGCGGCGGTTGCCTCCCTGCTGGGACGCCTGCCGACACCGGCGGAGTATCAGACCTTTATGGATAAAGTGGATGAGACAGCGGAAGATACTTATCGTTACCTCAATTTCGACCAGCTGAATCAGTACACCAAAGTCGCGGATGGCGTGATTTTCCAGACTCAGGTGTGATAGTCAGCATCTGAATCAATCCGCAGTTATTTTACCGGCGGGAGACAGCAGACACTGTCTCCCGTTTTTTTATACCTGTCAGCCGGTTAATTACGGTGTGAATGTACCTGAAAACCGGATAACCCGCTAAAATAAGGGCAGGTGTTGCATACGTGACAGCGGTAAAGTATTTACAAGAGGTATACAGCGATGGATTATGAATTTTCCCTCGGGATCGACGGGGACGTGATAGTTAAGCTGTCAATGGATCACGAAGCGATCGGTCACTGGCTGAATGAAGAAGTAAAAGGGGATCTCTCGGTCATCGATGAGATAACGCTGGCGTTTGACAGTATTAAAGGGCGTGAGCAGCAGTGGCAGCGGGTGGGTCATGAATACACTCTGTTGATGGATGATGAGGAAATCATGATTAACGCCAATCAGATCACCTTTGAAACCGATGAACCGGATGAAGGTATGAGTTATTACGATAATGAAAGTATTGCGTTCTGCGGAACGGCTGACTTTATGATTTTACTGGAAAATTATCGTAAATTTATTGTGACCGGCGGGCAGGGCTGAGAATTTTTATTCTGAAATTTTCATTTGTTACGGTAATATAAACCAGTAGTTCTTTACCTGATGCGATAATCGGTCGGTTATTGCAACAATGTTGTTTTTATTTATTTCCGATAACTTATGAGGTGGATGAATGAATGAACAAATCCTGACGGATGGCCTGAATCAGGCGACCGGCTGGCTGGCAAATAATCAGACATTGCTGCTGGATTATGCGGTGAATATTGTGGCTGCTGTGCTGACGCTGATTATCGGTCTGTTTGTGGCGAAAATGGCCGGCAAAGCGGTTTCCCGCCTGCTGTCGATGCGCGGTGTGGATGTTACCGTCTCTGATTTTCTGTCCGCAATGGTTCGTTATGCAGTTATTGCTTTCACACTGATTGCCGTTCTGGGGCGTCTTGGTGTACAAACCGCATCTGTGATCGCGGTGCTGGGTGCGGCAGGTCTGGCCGTGGGTCTGGCATTGCAGGGGTCACTCTCAAATCTTGCGGCAGGGGTATTGCTGGTGATTTTCCGTCCTATCCGTGCCGGTGAATATGTGGTTATCGGGGCGTCAGAAGGGACTGTTCAGAATGTGCAGATTTTTTCCACCACACTGCGCAGTGCGGACGACAAAATCATTGTGATCCCTAACGGTAAAGTAATTTCCGGCGATATTATTAACGTTAGCCGTGAACCGGATCGCCGCCGTGACATCATTGTCGGTGTGGCTTACAACGCCGATATTGATCAGGTTAAAGAGATTCTGACTGAGATTGTTGCCGCTGATCCGCGTGTGCAGAAAGAGAAAGGTATTGTGGTGCGTCTGAATGAAATGGCGCCGTCTTCCCTGAATTTTGTTGTCCGTTACTGGACAAAAAACGGCGATTTCCTGGATGTACACTGGGATCTGCTGGAAAACTTCAAACGTGCGCTGGATAAGCATAATATCGGCATTCCGTTCCCGCAGCTTGATGTCCATATGCATCAGAATAATCAGCAACAGCAGGCGTAACAGGTGTATATTATCAGCGGTACCCTTTTTCCGGGTGCCGCTTTTTTTTGCCGTAAAGTGAGAGATTGTGATGAGCGAGCATTTACTTCATTTTATTCCTGAGACACTGAGTTATGTCCCGGATGCTGAGCAGCAGCAGGCTGCGGAACAGTATCTGAGTGAGTGGATGGCGGCTGACGATATTATGCATCAGGCGGACCCGGATATTATTTTCTGGTCCGGCAGTGAAAACTTCCGTTATCCGCTCTGTCCTGTCTGCCGCAAGCCGGTTTCCGGTACCTGGTGGGGCGCGCAGATGAATGCGATTTTTGCGGTTACCGGAGAGGAACGCATTTCTGCCGCTCTGGCACCGCGCAATACCCCCTGCTGCGGGGCGCCCGCCGTCATTCCCGATATGGATTATGATGAAACCGGCGGCCTTGCGTGTTACGGGCTGACTGTCCGTTATAACAACAGCTTTATTGTCTGCATGGATAACGGGCGGGATGAAATTATCAGCCGTGTGAGTGAATGCCTCGGCACCACGGTACGTCTGGTCTGGGAGTGGATCTGACCGCATTGTTCACGGGGTATTAGTCTCGTTAATGACCCATTAATTGTATTAATTTCACTAATACTGAAATCCCGGTAATATTCATTCCATCCGGCGTGGATTGAATAATTATCGGGATTTTTTGCATGTTATCGACATATTTTCAGGGGTTATTACTTGGTGCGGCAATGATACTGCCGCTCGGGCCGCAAAATGTATTTGTATTACAACAGGGAAGCAGAAAGCAGTATCATCTGATGAGTGCATTTTTATGCACGCTGAGTGATGTGTTACTGATCACGGCCGGGGTCTTTGGCGGCAGCGCACTGCTGAGCCAGTCTGTGTTACTGATGGCACTGGTCACCTGGGGCGGGGTGGCGTTTTTGCTGTGGTATGGCTGGGGAGCGCTGCGGGCGGTCTTTACGGCAGATGCCGGACTGACGATGCAGGAGCAGGTTGTCCGCAGCCGCTGGCGGGTGATTATGACGCTGGTGGCTGTTACCTGGCTGAATCCGCATGTTTATCTGGATACCTTTGTGGTGCTGGGCAGTATCGGCGGACAACTGGGCTCCGATATGCGTATCTGGTTTACCGCAGGGGCCGTATGTGCATCGGTATTGTGGTTCTTCGGCCTGGCGCTGCTGGCGGCCTGGTTTTCGCCGGTGCTGCAAAAACCGGTATCACAGCGGATTATCAACCTGTTTGTCGGCTCGGTGATGTGGTATATCGCGATACAATTAGCTTTAAAAGGATTGAATATTTCTTATTAATCCGAAATATTGTTTCGTCAGAGTGTGCTAGTGTTATTGATTCCGGCATAACGTCCTGTTATGTGACCGGTTTAAAACAGAAGGAGGATATGTGAAACTGAAATCTCTTGCTCTTGCCGCTATGGTTGCCCTGGGGAGTTACACGGCTGCGGCTCAGGCAGCGGAAACCCCCGCAGGCCCGCATATTTCAACCTCCGGCAGCGCTGTGATTCAGGCTGAGCCTGATATGGCGACACTGACTATCAATGTGACCGTAAAGGAAAAAGAGGCGTCAGCCGCCAAAGCACAGGCGGACAAACGTGTGGCGCAATATTTTGATTTTCTGAAAGCTCAGGGGATTGAAAAGAAAGACATTAATGCGGCCAATATCAGCACCAGTCCGGATTATGTCTATGATAAAGAGAAAGAAGAATCCGTTATCCGCGGTTATAACGCCTCCCGTTCAGTGACGGTGAAAGTCTATGATCTGAACAAGCTGAACACACTGCTCGACGGCGCACTGAAAAGCGGCCTGAATGATATCAGTGCAGTGGAGTTCGGGGTGAATAATCCGGAGAAATATCGTGCGGAAGTGCGCCAGAAAGCCATTGATGATGCCGTTTCACAGGCGAAAGCCGTGGCAAAAGGCTTTGGTTCTGAGCTGGGTGCCGTGTACAGCATCGGTTATAACGCACCACAGCCGGTTCCGGTGATGGCGCGCGGTAAAATGATGCTGGCTGCCAATGCACCGGCAGCGGTATCTGCGGATGAAACCTATGAACAACAGACTATCGACTTCCGCGATCAGGTGGATGTCGTGTTTGAACTGAAACGTTAATCCGTTTCAGGCGGCGCCTGCCGTAATGTCTGACGCCCGTGTTTCAGCAGGGCGTCAGTCACCTGCCGCATAGTGGCACTTTCCGGTGCAAACCGGTGCCAGTACAGCATCCGGCGCTGAAACAGACCCGGTGTCAGATCCAGCAACTCTCCCCGTTCCAGTTCATCCGCAATCTGCAAATGCGGGATCATACAGCAGGCTGAACTCTGTTTTGCCAGCTGCACAAAGGCTTCTGAGGAATTAAGAACATGGCTCGGCACACTGCCGGGGGCGAGGTCAAAATTGGTCTGTAAGAAGGCCATGTGCATATCATCAAGATAATCAAACGCCACAGCAGGGGCTTTCAGCAGGGCACTGCGGCTGACGCCGTCAGGAAAATAACGGGCGGC
Source organism: Morganella sp. BCCO 40_0007 (assembly GCF_032989665.1). NCBI lineage: Bacteria > Pseudomonadati > Pseudomonadota > Gammaproteobacteria > Enterobacterales > Morganellaceae > Morganella > Morganella sp. BCCO 40_0007. The sequence goes on from NZ_JAVBIN010000006.1 coordinate 163,624, forward strand.
AAATTCCGGTGAGGCGACAAAGAGGTAATCCAGCGCACCAAGCTGATCCGCCAGACATCCCGGCAGCGGACGCGGCTGAATACTGACCGCACCAACCACTTCCCCGCGCCGCAGACGTTCATGCGTGCGTGATTCATCTTCCACCTGAATATTCAGGCGGATAGCCAGATCAGCCAGAACATGGCGAAGCGCCGGAAGCAGCCAGGTCGCGAGGCTGTCGGCATTGACCGCCAGAGAAATCAGAGGAGGTTCAATATTACCGGCATCATCCCCCAGCCATTCGGCTTCGAGTAATTCCACCTGATGCAGCAGACCGAGCAGCTTCTGACCCTCTTCGGTCGGTCGCGGCGGCACGGTACGCACCAGCAGCGGCTGTCCGAACAGGTTTTCCAGCTGTTTGATGCGTTGTGAAACGGCAGACTGGGTAATACAGAGTTTCTGTGCAGCCCGCTCAAAACCACGTTCACGGATAACAGCGTCCAGCGCCTGCAGGGCACGATAATCCGGTCGTCTCATGGCGGTTTTCTCCTCTTTATTATCAGTCATTCACAATATGCCACAATTCGCATTCCGGGGGAGAAATAATTGCTATAATTATCACGGGCTATGCCGGTGGCATAGGATGACGATGAAAAGGCAATAACATGACTCAGGATGAATTAAAGAAAGCGGTTGGCTGGTCGGCATTAGAATTCGTGAAGCCGGGCACTATTGTTGGTGTGGGCACCGGGTCCACCGCGTCTCACTTTATTGATGCGCTGGCGACGATGAAAGGCCAGATTGACGGCGCGGTATCCAGCTCAGAGGTATCAACCGCAAAACTGAAAAGCTACGGCATTCCGGTGCTGGACTGCAATGATGTGGACAGCCTGGACGTGTATGTCGACGGCGCGGATGAAATCGACCACCATATGAACATGATCAAAGGTGGTGGTGCGGCACTGACCCGTGAGAAAATCGTGGCGGCTATTGCGAAAAAATTCATTTGTATCGTGGATGAAAGCAAGCGTGTTGATGTGCTGGGTAAATTCCCGCTGCCGGTGGAAGTGATCCCGATGGCGCGTTCTTATGTCGCGCGTGAGCTGGTCAAACTCGGTGGTCAGCCGGAATACCGTCAGAACGTGGTAACGGATAACGGCAACGTGATTCTGGATGTCTATAATCTGGAAATTCTGAACCCGGTTGAGATGGAAAATAAAATTAACGGTATCGCCGGTGTGGTGACCGTAGGTTTATTTGCCAACCGCGGTGCGGATGTGGTGCTGATGGGTACTCAGGATGGCGTAAAAACCATTAAATAAATCAGTAAGCTATCTGTAATATACCGATACAGAATAAGGAACCGGAGACGGTTCCTTTTTTATTTTTTTTTAAATCATAAATTTCGGTGATATATATCACAATTTTGTCTTTGATATGCCCAAAATATCAGCACTCAGTGGCATTTTTTCATTTTCTTCTGCAAACCTGCCTTTTCCCTGTAACTTGTTCTGTGACTTATACAGGGGCGTGTATTGCGGAGACGTTATTTTTTGTTATTTTGATGTGAGGACAGGACATTTCGGGAACTTAACAAAAGGCAGGGTCATGGTAAAAGTATCACTGGAAAAAGATAAAATTAAATTTCTGCTATTGGAAGGCGTACACCAGAGTGCGGTAGACAGTCTGAAAGCAGCGGGTTATTCAAACATTGAATATCATAAAGGCGCATTATCCACGGAAGAATTAAAAGAAGCGATCCGTGATGCGCGTTTTATCGGTATCCGATCCCGTACCCAACTGACAGAAGAGATTTTTGCCTGTGCGGAAAAACTGGTCGCTGTCGGTTGTTTCTGTATCGGGACTAACCAGGTCGATCTCGACGCGGCGGCAAAACGCGGTATTCCTGTCTTTAACGCACCTTTCTCAAACACCCGTTCCGTGGCTGAGATGGTGCTGGGGCAACTGTTACTGCTGCTGCGCCGTATTCCGGAGGCAAATGCCAAAGCACATCGTGGTATCTGGGATAAACAGGCGAAAGGCTGCTATGAGGCGCGCGGTAAAAAACTGGGGATTATCGGCTACGGCCATATCGGGACACAACTGGGTATCCTGGCGGAATCCATCGGTATGGATGTCTATTTTTACGATATCGAAAACAAACTGCCGCTCGGTAATGCCACTCAGGTTCGTCATTTATCTGAGCTGCTGAATATGAGTGATGTGGTCACACTGCATGTGCCGGAAACGGAATCCACCAAAAATATGGTGAGTAAACATGAGTTTGAACTGATGAAACCGGGCGCGATTTTCATTAACGCCTCACGCGGTACGGTCGTGGATATTCCGGCGCTCAGTCAGGCACTGGCATCAAAACACCTGTCCGGCGCGGCGGTGGATGTGTTCCCGTCTGAACCGGCGGCAAACAATGACCCGGAAGATCCGTTTATTTCTGAGCTGATTGGGTTTGATAATGTCATTCTTACCCCGCATATCGGCGGTTCAACCCAGGAAGCTCAGGAAAATATCGGTTTTGAGGTCGGCGGCAAGCTGGCGAAATACTCCGATAATGGTTCGACGCTTTCTGCGGTCAACTTCCCTGAAGTATCACTGCCGGTACACGGACAGAATGCAAACCGTCTGCTGCATATTCACGAAAACCGCCCGGGTCTGCTGACCAGCATCAACCAGGTCTTTACTGATCGCGGTATCAATATCGCAGCACAGTATCTGCGGACGGCGGGTGATCTGGGTTATGTTGTTATCGATATTGTGGCAAATAATCAGGATGAGGCGGATGATGTTCTGCTGCAACTGAAAGCCCTGCCGGGAACAATAAGAGCACGTCTGTTGTTCTGAGAGCGGTGATTGCTCTGCGGATAAACGGGCAAAAACGAAAAGTCGCGGTAAACACATCCGTGTGCGCTCAGGCGCGTCATCCATGACGCGCATGCTTTTCGTTTTCTTTGCCCGTTAACCGCGTTCGCTGTTATCAGCAGATGACTATTGATTTATCTGATTGTTTATACTGATTTATTTATGTTCAGGCCACAGCCAGCGGCGTGATGGCGTGATCACTTCCGGCAGCGGTACATCCCACTCTGCAACGGGTAACTCACTGACCTGCTGACAATCATGAGCCAGTCCCAGCGGGTAAAATCCTTTCTTCTGCCAGTCTGCCAGTGTACGGTCATAAAAACCGCCGCCCATCCCGAGACGCCCGCCTTTTTCATCAAATGCAACCAGCGGAATAAACATGATATCCAGTTCCTGCGGCGGCAATACCTGTGTGACATCCAAAGCCGGTTCTGAAATTGAAAATTTATTTTTAATCAGTGGAGTATCAGGACGATAGGCAAGAAATAACAGATGATGGCGGCTGAACGGGTGAAGAACCGGCAGATATACGTGTTTCCCCTGTGACCACAGCCACTCTGTCAGCGGGCGGGTATCTATCTCGCCATCAAAAGAGAGAAACAGGGCAATATTATCAGCGCGGTCAATGCCGGGGTGGTGAATGATTTGCTGAACAAGATCTTGTGCGGCTGCAGTCTGCTGCTGCGGGGTCAGGGCACGGCGTTTATTGCGGATTAACTGACGCAGATGATGCCGTGATTGTAACAGCGGGTCATGAGTCATAGTGAAATCAGCGAAATATCAGGAGATAAATAAGAGAGAGGTCTCCAAGATGCCGTCGCAGGCTGTAACCCTTGAACCCTTGGTTCAAGGTGAACGCGGCGTTGCTTCCATTAGGCTGCCTGAACGAATCAGGTATGCTCACCGGTGACAAATCACCACATTCTGTCTGTATCAATATCGGCTCAGGGGACTGACCCGCAGACAAACATCTCAGAGAATTTTGTGAACTTCGTGTAACGTTGTTCTTAAACTCATTGTATGAAATCGGGCTGAGATTGCAACCTAATTTCGAAATTTTTTTTGTCTAGTGACTGATTTCTAAACAATTTTATTCAATAGGTGTTACCTGGCGCTCTGTGATTCGGGTTTGGTCATGCAGCGCCTGCTCGATAGTCTGCTGTAACAGTTTTATCTTTTGTTCCATGTTATAGGCATAATCGCGCGTTTTCAATTTTTCTTGTGTCAGTTCGTGACAGATGTTTAACGCAACGATAAAAACGAGCTGTTCCGCGTTAGTGACCCGGCTGCGCTCTTTCAGGTCCTGTAACCGTTGTTCAAGCTCCGCAGCGGAAGCGAGCAGAGCTTCTTTTTGTTCCGGTGGACAATTAACGCGCATGGAACGCCCGAATATTTGGATATCAACGGGTTGTGCAGACATGAAATCTTCCTTTGGTTCTGCAACAGGATATTATCCTGTGTGACGTGAATTGTGTACGTTATAGCAGCAGGCCGCAGCCCTTATCTGGTACAGCGGCGCCTCTTGATGGTAGCATATCACGAACTGAAACCCGACTGGTGAGCAAAATAATGACCCCGGATAAAACACTGCCCGATTTTAAAACACTTGATGAACTTTTACGTCAGCAAGCCGTTGCCATGACTGCGTCAGAGATGCACGGCCTGATCACGGGTCTGCTCTGCGGCGGTAACACTGATGAGAGCTGGATGGCGCTGATCCACGACCTGACCAACGAAGGTATGGCGTTTTCACAGATTCTGGCACAACCGCTGCGTGCTCTCTTTAATACCACATTTGAGCTGCTTGATGATACCGAATGCCAGTTTAATTTACTGCTGCCGGATGATGAGGCTGGCGTGTTTGCCCGGGCTGATGAGCTGGCCGGCTGGGTTAATCACTTCTTATTAGGTCTGGGTGTGGCTGATCCGAAATTTGGTGATCGTAATGAAGTGAAAGAAATTGTCACTGATCTGCGTGAAATCGGCATGCTGGGCTATGATGAAGCGGAAGATACCGAAGCACTGGATGACGCGCTGGAAGAAGTGATCGAGTATGTCCGCGTGGCTGTACAGCTGTGCTATATCTCGCTGGCAAAACCGCGCAGCGCACAAACGGCTGATGCGCCGGCACAGAAACCGACATTACACTGATATATCTGAAGCTGTCCGCGGCAGACAATCTGCTGCACACTGAACCATCAGATTTCTGAATCATCACACGTATAAGGAAAGAGGGTATGAATAAACAAGAATTTATCTCACGCCGTCAGGCATTGCTGGAAAAAATGGCACCTGCCAGCGCGGCGGTTTTCTTTGCGGCACCTCCGGCGCAGCGTAATGCGGACAGCGACTATCCCTACCGTCAGCACAGTGATTTTCTCTATCTGACCGGCTTCAGTGAGCCGGAGGCGGTATTGGTACTGATTAAAAGTGATGAAACTCATAACCACAGTGTATTGTTTAACCGTGTGCGTGATCTGACCGCAGAAATCTGGTTCGGACGCCGTCTCGGCCAGGACGCGGCACCGGAAAAACTGGGAGTGGATCGCGCTCTGCCGTTTGATGAGATTAATGAACAGCTCTGTCAGCTGCTTAACGGCCTCGACACCCTCTATTTTGCACAGGGCGAAATGGCGTATGCTGATACCATCGTCTTTAATGCTCTTGATACACTGCGCCGCGGCAGCCGCCGTAATCTTTCCGCACCGGACACGATCATTGACTGGCGGCCGGTTGTTCACGAAATGCGTCTGTTTAAATCTCCGGCGGAGCTGGACATCATGCGCCGTGCCGGGAAAGTCAGTGCGCTGGCACACACCCGTGCGATGGAAAAATGCCGTCCGGGTATGTACGAATATCAGTTACAGGGCGAGATTGAACACGAGTTTGTCAGTAACGGCGCGCGTTTCCCGTCCTATAACACCATTGTCGGCAGCGGTGAAAACGGCTGTATCCTGCACTACACCGAAAACGAATGCCGGATGAAAGACGGGGATTTGGTGCTGATCGATGCCGGATGTGAAATTGAAGGCTATGCCGGGGATATTACCCGTACTTTCCCGGTCAATGGCAAATTCAGCAAAGAGCAGCGCGAAATTTATGATCTGGTGCTGGAAACCCTGAATGTTTCTCTGGAACTCTATCGTCCCGGTACATCGATCGCAGAAGTGACGGATCGTGTGGTGGAAATCATGACGGAAGGGCTGGTGAAACTCGGTTTACTGACCGGGGATGTCCCGCATTTGATCGAAACCAAAGCATACCGCGCCTTTTTCATGCATAGTCTCAGCCACTGGTTAGGACTGGATGTGCATGACGTCGGCCATTACGGCACAGAACGCGACCGCATCCTGGAACCGGGCATGGTGCTGACTATCGAACCGGGGCTGTATATCGCGCCGGATGCGGATGTGCCGGAAGCATATCGCGGCATCGGTATCCGTATTGAGGACGATATTGTCATCACAGCTGACGGCAACGAAAACCTGACAGCTTCTGTGGTTAAAACCGCAGATGAAATTGAAGCGCTGATGGCGCAGGCAAAACAGGCTGAATAATTAATGAGTGTGATAATCACCGGAGGCGGAATGACCGGCGCGACACTGGCGCTGGCGCTTTCCCGCCTCAGTCACGGCAGGCTTCCCGTCGCACTGGCGGAAGCCAGATTACCGGATGCCCATCATCCGGGGTTTGATGCGCGGGCGATTGCCCTGGCGTACGGGACCTGTCAGCGGCTTGAGAAAATCGGGCTGTGGTCTGCCCTGAAAGTCCATGCAGCGCCGATTACCCGGGTGCATGTGTCTGATCAGGGGCATACAGGCTGTGTGAATATTACCGCCGGTGATTATGATATTGATGCACTCGGACAGGTTATTGAACTGTATGATGCCGGACAAACGCTGTTTGCCGAACTGGCAAAAGCCGAAAATGTCACACTGTACTGTCCGGACAGCGTAAAAAATATTACCCGCACGATGGACTCGGTCAGTGTTCAGCTGGACAGCGGTACGGTACTGAACGGACAGGTTCTGATCGCGGCGGACGGCAGTCATTCTGCGGTCGCACAGCAGTGCGGTATGCAGTGGAATGACACACCGTATGAGCAGGTGGCGGTGATCGCCAATGTTATGACGGAGCTGGACCCGCAGGGGCGGGCGTTTGAACGTTTTACCCCGCAGGGTCCGCTGGCGATGCTGCCGATGACAGAAGGGCGCAGTTCGCTGGTTTGGTGTCACCGTGCAGAACATGCGGACACTGTGCGTGAATGGGATGATGAGACTTTCTGCCGTGAATTGCAGAAAGCCTTTGGCTGGCAGCTGGGTAAAATTGTCACTGCCGGTGCCCGTCACTGTTATCCGCTTACCCTGAGTGCCGCGCACTCTCAGATTGCCCACCGCCTGGCGCTGGTGGGCAATGCCTCTCAGACACTCCATCCTATCGCCGGTCAGGGTTTTAACCTGGGAATGCGTGATGTGATGGCACTGGCGGAGGTTATCAGTCAGGCGTTTTTATCACAGGAAGATATTGGTCAGTACCGTGTGCTGATGCAGTATCAGGCAGCCCGTGAAGCTGACCGGCAGGCGACAATGACCCTGACCGACAGCCTGGTGCGCCTTTTCTCCAATCGTTGCTTCCCGCTGGCCGCCGGACGGAATGCCGGTCTGATGGCAATGGAAATGCTGCCGTTTCTGCGCAACCGGCTGGCAAAACAGACGCTCGGCTGGGTCGCGCAGCCGCTTAATACCGCCACGGAAAGAGGATAAACAATGCAGTCATATGATGTGGTAATTGCCGGTGGCGGCATGGTCGGGCTGGCTCTGGCCTGTGGTCTGCACGGCTGCGGGCTGCGTATTGCGGTGATTGAAAAGCAGGCGCCGGATACCCGTTTTGATCCGCAGGCGCCGTTTGCTGTCCGGGTCTCCGCCATTAACAGCGCCAGTGAGCGCTTACTGGCGCGACTGGGCGTCTGGCAGGACATTCAGGCAAAACGTGCGGCGCCGTACCAGGGTATGGAAGTGTGGGATAACAACAGCTTCGGCCGTATCGCGTTCAGTGCGGCGGAAGCGCATTGTGAACACCTCGGCCATATCATTGAAAATGATGTGATCCGCAATGCGCTCTGGGAGCGGGTTCAGACGCTGTCTGATGTGACGCTGCTCACCGGGACGCAAATCCGTCAGGTGGTGTGGGGCGAAAATGATGCCTTTATCACCCTGGAAAATGACGACATGCTCACGACCCGCTTAGTGGCGGGCGCAGACGGGGCAAATTCCTGGCTGCGGCAGCATGCGGATATCCCGGTCTCTTTCTGGGATTATGAGCATCACGCGCTGGTCGCTACCATCCGCACGGAGTTGCCGCATGAGAATGTGGCACGTCAGGTTTTCCACGGTGACGGTATTCTGGCATTTCTGCCGCTGCCGGATGCACATCACTGCTCAATTGTCTGGTCTCTGCCCGGACTGACCGCACAGCACTGCCTGGATCTGGATGAAACCGCGTTTAACCATAAACTGGCGGCGGCGTTTGATCTTCGTCTCGGTCTGTGTGAGGTTGTCAGTGAACGGCGGGCGATCCCGCTGACCGGGCGCTATGCCCGTCAGTTTGCCGCACCGCGTCTGGCGTTGCTGGGGGATGCGGCTCATACCATTCATCCGCTGGCCGGACAGGGAGTGAACCTCGGCTTTATGGATGTGGCGGAGCTGATTGGTGAAATCCGCCGTCTGACTGCCGAAGGCAAAGATATTGGCAACTATTTCTGGCTGCGCCGTTTTGAACGCCGCCGCAAGCAGAGTGCCGCAATGATGCTGGCCGGGATGCAGGGTTTCCGTGAGCTGTTCGACGGCAACAATCCGGTGAAAAAACTGGTCCGTGATGTCGGCCTGGTGCTGGCGGATACACTGCCGGGCGTAAAACCGGCTCTTCTGCGTCATGCCCGCGGGCTGAGTGATATGCCGGACTGGCTGCGTGAACCGACGCCGGCATCAGCTGAAAAAATCTAATTTAAGGCCTTTTTTCACATTAGTTTTATTCATAATGCACTAAAATTTAATTGGTCGATCCGGCCGGTGTTTTAGTGCATTCCCGCCGCTTAATTCAAAACTATCACCTGTTAATCCTTTTTTGCGCCTCAGGGCTCAGAATGGCAGATGAAAAATCTGCATACTGACGGCTCGTATTTTTCCGCCCGCGTACACGGTCACAATTTTTTCTTATGGTTCCGTTTGTGATTCGGTGATAACGTCAGGAAAAGGGTATCGTTTGCGCGGTACACGCTGCGCACTATGTCTGACTGAAAGGGGATAGAATGGCACAACACACACCACTGTCCGGTGAGCACGTTGCCTGCGGGGCAAAAATGGTGGATTTTCACGGCTGGATGATGCCGCTGCACTACGGCTCCCAGATCGAAGAGCACCACAATGTCCGCAATGACGCCGGTATGTTCGATGTTTCCCATATGACAATCGTCGACTTTCATGGTCCGCAATGTCAGCAGTTCCTCCGTTATCTTCTCGCCAATGATGTGGCAAAACTCACCGAAAAAGGCAAAGCACTGTATACCGGGATGCTGAACGCGTCCGGCGGTGTAATTGACGATCTTATCGTTTATTACTTTGCGGATGATTTTTACCGGCTGGTGGTGAACTCTGCCACCCGCGAAAAAGATCTGGCGTGGATTGACGAACATCGCAAAAACTTTGCTGCTGAGATGACAGTCCGCGATGATTTGGCGATGATTGCGGTTCAGGGTCCGCATGCCAGAGAAAAAGTCGCGACACTGCTGAGTGAAGAGCAAAAGGCGGCTGTTGTCGGAATGAAACCGTTTTACGGCGTGCAGAGCGGCGATTACTTCATTGCCACGACCGGCTACACCGGCGAGGAAGGCTATGAAATCGCACTGCCCGCAGAGCAGGCCGCTGACCTGTGGAAAAAACTGCTGGCTGCCGGTGTGAAACCGGCCGGATTAGGGGCGCGGGATACCTTACGCCTTGAAGCAGGTATGAATCTTTACAGCCAGGAGATGGACGAAACCGTTAATCCGCTGGCGGCAAATATGGGCTGGACCATTGCCTGGCAGCCGGAAGACCGGAATTTTATCGGCCGCGAGGCACTGGAAAAATTCCGCCGCGAAGGTACTGAAAAACAGGTCGGTCTGGTAATGCGTGAAAAAGGCGTGCTGCGTGCAGGCATGGAAGTCCGCTTTACCGATGAGCTGGGTAAACTGCAGACCGGCGTTATCACCAGCGGTACATTCTCCCCGTCTCTGGGGTTCAGTATCGCGCTTGCCCGTGTTCCGCAGGGGATCGGTAATACCGCTATTGTACAGGTACGCAACCGTGAAGTGCCTGTTGAGGTCGTGAAACCGGGATTTGTCCGTAGCGGCAAAGCACTGGTCTGAATAACCTTTTTTTATTGTTAAATTTTGAGAAACCCGATAACAGGAGCCGTTGGCGATGAGTAATATACCTGAGAATCTGAAATACACAGAAGATCACGAGTGGGTTCGCCATGAGAGTGGTGATGAGTATGTGGCAGGGATCACCGATTACGCGCAGGAACTGCTGGGCGATGTGGTATTTGTTGAATTACCGGAAGTCGGTGATGAAATCACATTTGGTGAAGCATTCGGTACTGTTGAGTCGGTAAAAGCGGCATCAGATCTGTATGCGCCGGTCACCGGCACCGTTATCGCCGTGAATGAGGCGCTGGAAGACAGCCCGGAGCTGGTAAACAGCGAGCCGTATGAAGGCGGCTGGATGATCCGCATTAAAATCACGGACCCGGATGAGTTTGCCGGTCTGATGGACGCAGCCAAATACGCAGAACTGCAGGCTGAAGAAGAAGACTGACGGATTAGCGGAACCCTGTTTGTAAGCAAACAGGGTTTTTTTTCGGGTTTTTATTGAATCAGATAATGTCAGGAACCGGAGAACGATGACTCAAACGTTAACTCAGCTTGAAAACCGCAGTGAATTTATCCGCCGTCATATCGGCGCATCCCCTGAACAGCAGCTGCATATGCTGAAAACAGTCGGTGCGGCGTCACTCGAAGATCTCACCCGTCATATTGTCCCGGACGATATTCAGCTGGATATCCCGCCTGCGGTCGGCGAAGGGGCAACCGAACAGGATGCGCTGGCAGAACTGAAAACCATTGCCGGTCTGAATCAGCAGTTTACCTCTTATATCGGTCAGGGCTATGCACCAACGATTCTGCCGCCGGTAATTTTACGCAATCTGCTGGAAAATCCGGGCTGGTATACCGCGTACACGCCGTATCAGCCGGAAATCTCCCAGGGCCGTCTGGAAGCGCTGCTGAATTTCCAGCAGGTGACTATCGATCTGACCGGTCTGGAACTGGCGTCCGCCTCACTGCTGGATGAAGCGACCGCGGCGGCGGAAGCCATGGCGATGGCAAAACGTGTCAGTAAAAAGAAAAATGCCAACCGCTTTTTTATTGCGGATGATGTGCATCCGCAAACCCTGGATGTGATCCGCACCCGCGCTGAATATTTCGGTTTTGAACTGACTATTGACAGTGCGGAAAAAGCCCTTGATTACGATGATGTGTTTGGTGTGCTGTTGCAGCAGACCGGCACCGGCGGGCAGATCCATGATTACCGTGACTTACTGGCGCAGTTACATCAGCGTCAGGTGATCACCAGTGTGGCAGCCGATATTATGGCGCTGGTACTGCTGGAAGCGCCGGGCAAACAGGGCGCGGATATTGTCTTCGGCTCAGCCCAGCGTTTTGGTGTGCCGATGTGCTACGGCGGCCCGCATGCCGCTTTCTTTGCCTGCCGCGATGCTTACAAACGCGCCATGCCGGGACGTCTTATCGGGGTATCCATTGATGCCGCCGGTAACCGCGCACTGCGCCTGGCACTGCAAACCCGCGAACAGCATATCCGCCGTGAAAAAGCGAACTCCAATATCTGTACCTCTCAGGTTCTGCTGGCGAATATCGCCGGGATGTATGCGGTCTACCACGGCCCGGAAGGCCTGAAACGGATTGCCGGGCGCATTCACCGCCTGACGGATATTCTGGCGAAAGCCCTGACAGATGCGGGTCTGCGTCTGCGCAATACCACCTGGTTTGATACCCTGACGATTGAAGTGCAGGATAAAGCGGCTGTTCTGGCCCGAGCCAAAGCCGCACGCATCAACCTGCGCACCGATCTGCCGGGGGCCGTTGCGGTAACCCTGAGTGAAACCACGCAGCGTGAATGTCTGGAAAATCTGTACGCGGTACTGACCGGACAGGAAGCACAGTGGGATATCGATGCACTGGATGCACAGGTTGCCGCATCCTCTGAATCTATTCCTGCCGCGCTGCGCCGTGAAGGGGAAATTCTGAAGCATCCGAACTTCCGCAGCTATCACAGCGAAACGGATATGATGCGCTACCTGCACAGTCTGGCCCGCAAAGACCTGGCGCTGGATCAGGCGATGATCCCGCTCGGCTCCTGCACCATGAAACTGAATGCAGCTGCGGAGATGATCCCTATCACCTGGCCGGAATTCGGTAATATGCACCCGTTCTGTCCGCCGGAACAGGCGCAGGGCTATCATGTGATGATAGAACAGCTTTCCCGTTGGCTGGTGCTGCTGACCGGTTATGACGCTATGTGCATGCAGCCGAACTCCGGTGCACAGGGGGAATATGCCGGGCTGGTGACTATCCGCCGCTATCAGGAAAGCAAAGGTGAAGGGCACCGCACTATCTGTCTGATCCCGCAGTCCGCTCACGGCACTAACCCGGCCTCAGCCAATATGGCGGGGATGGAAGTCGTGGTGGTGGCCTGTGATGAAGACGGTAACATTGACCTGGCGGATTTACGGGCGAAAGCAGAACAGCACAGTGAGAATCTGTCCTGTGTGATGATCACCTATCCGTCCACCCACGGAGTGTATGAAGAGGGTGTGCGCGAAGTCTGTGATATCATTCATGAATTCGGCGGCCAGGTCTATCTGGACGGCGCAAACATGAACGCACAGGTCGGCGTTACCACACCGGGCTTTATCGGCGCGGATGTTTCTCACCTTAACCTGCACAAAACCTTCAGTATTCCGCACGGCGGCGGCGGACCGGGCATGGGACCGATTGGTGTGAAAAAACACCTGGCACCGTTTGTACCGGGGCACACCATTGTCACCTCTGAACTGCTGACCTCTCAGGGCGCGGTATCCGCCGCACCGTTCGGCAGTGCCTCCATTCTGCCGATCAGCTGGATGTATATCCGCATGATGGGTGCTCAGGGATTACGTCAGGCCAGTCAGGTGGCGATCCTCAATGCCAACTACATCGCGGCACGGCTGAAATCCGCTTACGATGTGCTTTATACCGGCCGTAACGGTTATGTGGCACATGAATGTATTCTGGATATCCGCCCGCTGAAAGCGAAGTTTGGTATCACCGAGATGGATATTGCCAAGCGCCTGATTGACTATGGCTTCCATGCACCGACGATGTCGTTCCCGGTCGGCGGCACACTGATGGTGGAACCGACAGAATCCGAAAGTCAGACGGAACTGGATCGCTTTATTGATGCCATGCTGGGTATTCGTGCGGAAATGGAGCGGGTCGGCAGCGGTGAATGGACAGCGGAAGATAACCCGCTGGTGAATGCCCCGCATATCCAGACTGAACTGGCCGCGGAGTGGTCACACCCGTACAGCCGTGAAGTGGCGGTATTCCCGACGCAGGCTACCCGTGATAACAAATACTGGCCGACGGTCAAACGGCTGGATGATGTTTACGGTGACCGTCACCTTCAGTGCTCCTGTGCACCGATGAGTGATTACGAGTAACCGGTAAACAGTAAACGATAAAGAAAAGGCCGGTTGTGGTAACACAACCGGCCTTTTTTATCAGCGCAGCCAGCCTTTCTGCTTCGCGGTATCCAGTTCGGCACGTAACCACGCCCAGAATGCCGGATGTACATCCGCGATAAATTTTGTGCGGTCAATCACCTGTTCCAGTGAAATGTTATTTTCCACCCAGCTCTGACCGTTGTTGTGCAAATTCATCAGCACCGGCATCACGCGGTCGATCATATTGGCGATACGGGCTTCGCGGGTTTCTGCGGCATCATATTCATTCCACAATGCCTGAAACTCATCCGCCTGCGGCTGCGGCAGCAGACCGAAAATCCGTTTTGCGGCAGCGACTTCTTTTTCTGCGACCGCTTCACGGGCGGCGAGATCAAAGACCAGCACATCACCGGCATCAATTTCCACCACATCATGCAGCAGTGCCATTTTCAGGATACGCAGCATATCCGCATCCCCGATATACGGCGCAAACGCCATTGCGGTTACAGCAAAGTGCCAGCTGTGTTCAGCGGAGTTTTCCTGACGTTCATTGTTCAGCAGGCGGGTTTTACGGTAAACGCTTTTGAGCTTATCCAGCTCCATAACAAAGGTAATTAACTGAGAAAAAGGAATGACTTTCTGTGCAGCAACAGCTGATGACATAACAACCTCAATACAGACTCATACAGAATACCGCCGGGCGCAGAGACGGGGAGTCGCTGCGCCCGGCGGTGACGGGAAATCAGGCTTCTTCAGTAAAGGAGTACGGCAGCGGGAAGAGATTCAGGCGGCTTTCTTCATCTTCACGGATACGGAAGACAGCCTCTTCCTCCGTATCATTATTCATCACAATCTGCACCAGAACACGTTCATCATTCAGGCGGACAGCAGCCAGGATAGTCCCGGTACGGCGCCAGTTTTCACCTAACTGACGCTCGGCATCATCACCGGCGACCGGCACATGGCGGCTGTGGCCGATAAGTGTGAACATGGCGCGTTTGTTGGCACCGCGGAATTTGGCACGGGCCACCATTTCCTGCCCGGTATAACAGCCTTTCTTAAAGCAGATACCCCGCGGCAGGGATTGCAGGTTTGTCGCCTGCGGCAGAAATTCATTCACTGTCGCCGTATCAATAACGGCGTAACCGGCTTCGATATCCAGTGCGGTCCACTGAGTATCAGCACCGGACGGTAGGGACAGGGCGTCAGCTAAGGCATTTGCCTGTTCTGCGGAGTGGATCAGAATAAAACGCCCCTGCGGCAGCGGCAGATACAGCAGTGTGGTGTCATTGCTGCTGACAACCTGACAGTCAGCATCCGGTATAGCGCTGAAGTGCGGCTGTAAGGCGTCTGCTGCGCCGTGTCCTGCGATTCCGGTCAGTACAGCGGTATCATCAGCGGCAATCGTAATTTTGGAGAAAACGGCATATTTTTTCAGTTCCGCAAGCTGGGTATCCAGCGCACTGCGGCGGATAAGGTAGGCGTAGCCGTCCTTATAATGAAACAGACGCAGGTCACTCCACATTTTCCCTTTGGCATCACAATGTGCACACAGCACATGCTGATCATCAGCCAGGGCGTCGATATCGGCGGTAACCTGACCCTGAAGGTATTTCTGACTGTCCGGCCCTGTGATAGTAACCAGTGCCAGATCACTGAGGGAAACGCATGTTAAAGGCAGAGAATCACTCAGTTGCGGGAGTAATGCGGTTGTTTCTGTGTTCATGATGTTTTACCTGTCCGGAGAGCTGTGCAATGTATGGTAAAAGAGATAACAGACATTGCAAGAGAATATTATTGACCCTTTGTGTGATGCGTTGCATGCGGAGTGATAATGAAATCCGCTGTTGCGGATAACCGGAATTTTTCCGCCTGTGCCGCATTTTTCTCCGGCATGTGCGGCAGACGATTTTCTTTATTGTCAGGGCTTGGTAGGCTACGCTGATATCATCAGTGATGTTTACCGGTCTGATAAACCACTTCTCAATAAAAAGGATATACCGGTGTTAGATATTGAAAATAAAGCCCGCATCCACTGGGCCTGCCGTCGCGGCATGCGGGAACTGGATATTGCGATTATGCCGTTTTTTCAGCATGAATATGACACGCTGACCGATGGCCAGAAACAGGATTTTATTCAGCTGCTGACCTGCCCGGACCCGGATCTGTTTAACTGGCTGATGAACAAAGGCCGTCCGGATGATGAGGCGCTGTATCAGATTATCCGGCTGATTCAGGAACGTAATCAGGCACGGATGGCGGCACAGAATTCGGCGTATTATCCGGACTGACCGCCGGGGAACGTAATAACCGGTCACAGTTATTCCATAGGAAACCGGGGCGGAATACCGTATATTTTCCGGCTGACGGGCCCAGGAAAACCGGGCTTTCAGCCGGACAGCGGATGCTGTCATTGTGTCAGGATACAGGGGGCAGGCCGTGGTTTTGTGGAAATCAGTATTACGTGTCTCATTTAAGACTCAGGTCTTTTCAACGCTGATTTACGGTGTGCTGGCACTGAGCGTATTATTTGCGCCCTGGCCCGGCAAAACGTCATTTATCTGGCTGCCGCTGACACTGCTGCTGATAGCGGGCTGGGGACGGACACAGTATAAAATCAGCAAACGCGCCGGTCCTGCCAGTCTGCAAAACCATAACCGGATTTTGTGGCGCAAAAGTGAATGGGAGATCACCAAACCGCCGTATATCACACGGCTTGGTATCCGTCTGCATCTGCGCTCACTGACATCCGGGCGGCAGAAATACCTGTGGATAGCCTCTGACAGTGTCCCAACCGAGGCATGGAGCAGCCTTAATCAGCTGCTTTTGCAGTACCCGGATATCTGACCTGTTTACAACAGCTCCTGTACTTCCTCAAGCACCTGCATGCACCATGTGGCGATGCGCTCTTCGCTCTCGTCATACTGATTGACATCATCAAGTGCCAGGCCGACGAACTGCTTACCGTCCGGTGTCAGGGCTTTCGGGCTGGTGAAGGTATAACCGTCCGCCGGCCAGTAACCGGCAAATTTCACCCCGGATGATTGCAGCTGCTGATGCAGATAACCCAAAGCGTCCAGGAACCAGTCACTGTAATCCACCTGGTCACCCATGCCGTACATGGCGACAATTTTTCCCGATAAATTCAGCTGCGGCAACTGCTCCCACACCGCCAGCCAGTCTTCCTGGATTTCACCGAAATCCCAGGTCGGAATACCGAGGATCAGCACCGGGTAGCTTTCCATCAGTTGCAGATCTGTCTCTTTCACATCATGGAGTTCAACGAGATCATCACCTAAAATATCACGGATTTTTTCAGCTGCCATTTCGGTATAGCAGGTGCTGGAACCATAAAAAAGACCAATTTTCATCTGTTTATTCTGCTGTGTATCAGGTAAAAAATGAAAGCACGCTGCGTCTGTCCGCTGCTTTCATCACAGGATTACGGTATTGTAACAGAAGATAAGTTAATTCTGACACGGGAATTCAAACGGGAGGTCAGCGGTGAAGGACGCCGTACAACACAGCGAAAGTGATGCACTGACAGAGCAGTTTCTTGATACTATCTGGCTGGAACAGAATTTATCGGAAAACACCCTGGCATCCTACCGCCTGGATTTACAGGCACTGGCGGACTGGCTGGCACCGCAGGATTTGGACTGGTTATCACTGACCACCCTTGATTTGCAGGCTTTTCTGGCAGACAGACTGGATCGCGGTTACAAAGCGACCAGCTCGGCCCGGATGCTCAGTTCGCTGCGCCGGTTTTTCCAGTATTGCTACCGCGAAAAGCTGCGGACGGATGACCCGACTATTCAGCTGTCGGCACCCAAACTGCCTGCCCGGCTGCCGAAAGATTTAAGCGAAAGCCAGGTGGATGACCTGCTGGCGGCACCGGATGTTACCGACGCTCTCGAACTGCGCGATAAAGCCATGCTGGAGGTACTCTACGCCTGTGGTCTGCGCGTGACGGAACTGGTATCACTGTCTCTGCCGGATGTCAGTCTGCGTCAGGGGGTGATCCGTGTGATCGGTAAAGGCAATAAAGAGCGCCTGGTGCCGATGGGGGAAGAAGCTGTCTACTGGCTGGAAGTCTATCTGGCACAGGCCAGACCGGCACTGCTGAACGGACAGGCCGCAGATGTGCTGTTTCCGAGTAAACTCGGGCGGCAGATGACACGGCAGACATTCTGGCACCGTATCAAACACTATGCGGTGGTGGCAGGGATTGCGACAGAAAAACTTTCACCGCACGTGCTGCGCCATGCCTTTGCCACCCATCTGCTCAATCACGGGGCGGATCTGCGGGTGGTGCAGATGCTGCTGGGGCACAGTGATTTATCCACCACACAAATTTATACCCATGTCGCGACGGAGCGGTTACGCTCGCTGCATCAGCAGCACCATCCGCGCGGCTGATAAGGAAAGAGTATGCTGAAAATTGTATCATCCGCACTGGCAGCTCTGCTGGTGTTCTGTCACGGCGCGGTTGCCGGGGAAAGTGAAATCAAAGCAGCGCTGGGCAAAATGGACATGACCGCCACCATGATCCGTCCGTCACCGGTACCCGGTGTCTCATCGGTTGCCACCGCACAGGGTGTTTTTTATATCAGTGATGACGGCCGTTATCTGCTGCAGGGGCCGATGTTTGATATGAGCGGTAAAACCCCGAAAAATATCACCAATAATGTGCTGCTGGAGGAACTGAACAGTCTTGAAAATGAGATGATCATTTATAAATCTCAGCGCGAAAATCATGTTATTACGGTCTTTACGGATATCACCTGTCCGTACTGCCTCAAACTGCATAATGAAAATAAAGCCTTAAACGATAAGGGCATTACCGTCCGTTATCTGGCGTTTCCGCGTAAAGGGCCGGAATCTGCGGTCGGGCGGGAGATGCAGTCTGTCTGGTGTAACGGGTTTAAAACCAAAGCGCTGGACGGTGCGTTCCGTAATGAGCCGATCCCGCAGATAGACAGCTGTAATATTGATATCAGTAAACACTATAATCTCGGCCTGAAATTCGGCATCACCGGCACCCCGGCGATAGTCCTGGAAGACGGAACACTGATTGCCGGTTACTTATCTGCGGATAAAATTGCTGAATTAGTAAATAAATAATTAATAGTATAATCAGGTTGTTATGATAAAAACAGAACTCCGCCGCCGCGAAGCAGCGGATTATACCGCACTGCTTGCCCCTGATCGCTCTGAGCTGTTATGCCGTCTGTATGCCGCCAGGGGGATCACCTCCGCAGAGCAACTGGAACGCGGTGCCCGCGGGTTGCTTAATTACGGTCAGCTCAGTGGTATCGATCAGGCCGTCGCATTACTGAAAGAGGCACTGCATCAGAATCAGCGGATTGTGATTGTCGGCGATTTTGATGCTGACGGTGCGACCAGTACCGCACTGTCTGTCCGCGCACTGCACCGGATGGGCTTCCGGCAGGTGAATTTTCTCGTCCCCAACCGTTTTGAGGACGGCTACGGGCTCAGCGCTCAGGTGACAGAGCAGGCCCGCCGCAAAGGGGCGGAGCTGATTATGACAGTGGATAACGGCATCTCCTCTCATGACGGTGTCGCCGCTGCTCATGCCGCCGGAATCCGCGTGATTGTGACCGACCACCACCTTCCGGGGGAAATCCTCCCGCCGGCGGAAGCAATTATTAACCCGAATCTGGCGGATTGTGGTTTTCTCTCCAAATCCCTGGCGGGGGTCGGTGTGACCTTTTACCTGATGTCTGCGCTGCGGGCATCGTTGCGGGCGGACGGCTGGTTTGCACAGCAGAATATTACCGAGCCGAATCTGGCGGAACTGCTGGATCTGGTGGCGCTGGGCACGGTGGCGGACGTGGTACCTCTCGATCAGAATAACCGGATTCTGGTGCATCAGGGGCTGAACCGCATCCGTGCGGGGCGCTGCTGTGCCGGGATCACCGCACTGCTGGAAATCTCCAAACGGCAGGCGTCCGCACTGGTCGCGAGTGATTTGGGTTTTGCCCTCGGGCCGCGCCTTAATGCGGCGGGCAGGCTGGATGATATGTCAGTCGGCGTCGAACTGCTGCTGACCGATGATATGGCAAAAGCGCGTATGCTGGCGCATGAACTGGACGGCCTGAATCAGACCCGGCGTGAAATCGAGCAGGGGATGCAGCAGGAAGCGCTGACGCTGTTCAGTAAAATTGAGCACAGCACTACAGAAATGCCGTCGGGCATTGCACTGTATCATCCGGAATGGCATCAGGGCGTGGTCGGTATTCTCGCTTCGCGAATCAAAGAGCGCTATCACCGCCCGGTAATTGCGTTTGCTCCCTGTGGTGACGGCCTGCTGAAAGGCTCCGGACGCTCAGTGAGCGGTCTGCATCTGCGGGACGTGCTCGAACGGCTTGATACTCTCAACCCGGGAATGATGGCCGCATTCGGCGGTCATGCGATGGCCGCTGGGCTTTCTCTGCCGGAATCCTGTTTTCCTGATTTTCAGCATAAATTTGCCGCGCTGGTGGATGATATGATCGACCCCGGCCTGCTGCACGGGGTCATCTGGAGCGACGGGGTGCTGCCGCCGCAGGATATGACTCTGGAAACCGCCGGTCTTCTGCGTGAAGGCGGACCGTGGGGACAGGGTTTCCCGGAGCCGTTGTTTGACGGTACATTCCGTCTGCTGCAACAGCGCATCGTCGGTGAAAAACACCTGAAAGTGATGATCGAACCGGAAGGCGGCGGTCCGCTGCTCGATGGTATCGCCTTTAACGTGGATGTAAATTACTGGCCGGACAACAGTGTGCAGCGGGTTCGTCTCGCCTACAAACTGGATGTGAATGAGTTCCGCGGGCAGCGCAGTGTGCAGTTACTGATAGAACATATCTGGCCGGATTAATTTTAGTCCGAAAGGGGGTTGCAGTGCTGTCATGATGAGCGGATTTTCGTTACAATGTACAGTTCTCACATTATTACCTGACAATCAACAAAAAGATAAAAGACATGTTTGAAATTAACCCGGTAAAAAATCAGATCCAGGATTTGACTGAGCGTACTTCGGTGCTTCGGGGGTATCTTTGACTACGATGCCAAGAAAGAGCGCTTAGAAGAAGTTAACGCCGAGCTGGAACAGCCTGACGTCTGGAATGAACCTGAACGTGCCCAGGCACTCGGTAAGGAACGCGCCTCTCTGGAAGCCATCGTGGAAACCATTGATGACCTTGACCAGGGGCTTGAGGATGTCAGTGGTCTTCTGGAACTCGCTGTCGAAGCGGATGACGAAGAAACCTTTAATGAAGCTGTTGAAGAGCTGAAAGGGCTGGAGGATAAACTCGGCCAGCTGGAATTCCGCCGGATGTTCTCCGGTGAATATGACAGCGCTGACTGCTACCTCGACCTCCAGGCCGGTTCCGGCGGTACAGAAGCTCAGGACTGGGCAAGCATGCTGCTGCGTATGTATCTACGCTGGGCAGAAAGCCGCGGCTTTAAAACCGAAATTATTGAAGAATCCGACGGTGATGTGGCCGGTCTGAAATCGGCAACGGTTAAGATCATGGGTGAATACGCTTACGGCTGGCTGCGCACAGAAACCGGTGTTCACCGTCTGGTGCGCAAGAGCCCGTTTGACTCAGGCGGCCGCCGCCATACCTCGTTCAGTTCCGCGTTTATTTATCCGGAAGTGGATGATGATATTGATATCGAAATCAATCCGGCGGATATCCGTATTGACGTTTACCGCGCCTCCGGTGCCGGTGGTCAGCACGTCAACAAAACGGAATCTGCGGTGCGTCTTACCCATATTCCGACCGGGATCGTCACTCAGTGTCAGAATGACCGCTCGCAGCATAAGAATAAAGACCAGGCTTTCCGTCAGATGAAAGCAAAACTTTATGAATATGAAATGCAGAAGAAAAACGCCGATAAACAAGAAATGGAAGATAACAAATCCGACATCGGCTGGGGCAGTCAGATCCGTTCTTATGTACTTGATGATTCCCGGATTAAAGATCTCCGTACCGGTGTGGAAACCCGTAATACTCAGGCAGTATTAGACGGTGATCTGGATAAATTTATTGAGGCCAGCTTAAAAGCGGGTTTATAAGGATTAAAAATGTCACAAGATCAACACAGTGCTGAACAGGCACCTGATTTAAATAACGAATTAAAAACGCGCCGTGAAAAACTGGCACAACTGCGTGAGAAAGAAGCCGTTGCATTCCCGAATGATTTCCGCCGTGATGCGGTATCCGGTGAGCTGCATGAAAAGTATGGCGAAAAAAGCGCGGAAGAGCTGGAAGCCCTGAATATTGAAGTGGCGATTGCCGGCCGTATGATGACCCGCCGTATCATGGGTAAAGCCTCTTTCGCCACCTTACAGGACACTGCGGGCCGTATTCAGATCTACGTTTCCCGTGATGATCTGGCGGAAGGCGTGTACAACGAATCCTTTAAAAAATGGGATCTGGGCGATATCCTCGCGGCACGCGGTAAATTATTTAAAACCAAAACCGGTGAGCTGACTGTTCACTGTACTGAAGTCCGTCTGCTGACCAAAGCACTGCGTCCGTTACCGGATAAATTCCACGGTCTGAATGACCAGGAAACCCGCTACCGCCAGCGTTATCTGGATCTTATCGCCAACGATGAATCCCGTAACACCTTCGCGATGCGTTCACGTATCCTGGCTGAAATCCGCAAGTTCATGGTGAACAAAGGATTTATGGAAGTGGAAACCCCGATGATGCAGGTGATCCCGGGCGGGGCAAGTGCGCGTCCGTTTGTCACTCATCACAATGCGCTGGATATCGATATGTATCTGCGTATTGCGCCGGAACTGTATCTGAAGCGTCTGGTGGTCGGTGGTTTTGAGCGTGTGTTTGAAATTAACCGTAACTTCCGTAACGAAGGGGTTTCTCCGCGTCACAACCCGGAATTCACCATGATGGAACTTTATATGGCGTATGCCGATTATAAAGACCTGATTGTGCTGACCGAAGAGCTGTTCCGCACCATCGCGCAGGATGTGCTGGGTAACCCGGTCGTGAAATACGGTGACCAGGAGTTCGATTTCGGTAAACCGTTTGCCAAACTCACCATGAAAGAAGCAATCTGCAAATATCGTCCGGAAACCAATATGGCGGATCTGGACGATATGGATAAAGCGGTTGCTATCGCAAAATCCCTGAATATCAAAATTGAAAAATCATGGGGTCTGGGCCGCGTACAGTGTGAAATCTTCGAGGAAGTGGCAGAAAGCCACCTGATCCAGCCGACATTCATCATTGAATATCCGGCAGAAGTTTCTCCGCTGGCACGCCGTAATGACGACAATCCGTTTATCACTGACCGCTTTGAGTTCTTTATCGGCGGCCGTGAAATCGGTAACGGTTTCTCTGAGCTGAACGATGCGGAAGATCAGGCAGAACGTTTTGCCGAGCAGGTTCGTCAGAAAGATGCCGGTGATGATGAAGCCATGTTCTATGACGAAGACTATGTTGTCGCACTGGAGCACGGTCTGCCGCCGACAGCGGGTCTGGGTATCGGGATCGACCGTATGGTTATGCTGTTTACTGACAGCCACACTATCCGTGACGTTATCCTGTTCCCAGCGATGCGCCCGGGCAAATAATCATTGCAGTAAATGAATACGGAGCCTCACAAGATTGTGGGGCTTTTTTTTCACTATCCTCTTGATATACAAGCTGACCGGCGTATAATCTCACACATCCCGATGCGGGCGTAGTTCAATGGCAGAACGAGAGCTTCCCAAGCTCTATACGAGGGTTCGATTCCCTTCGCCCGCTCCATTCAAGTCCTTCTGAATACCTTCTTACATTTTCAACTCCCTGTAAAAACCAGACCTTACAGCCCGGACTCAGTATTCTGAGATCTGCCGGAATCGATACATCTTTGTGTATAGTAATGCGTATAGAATGAAATTTGATGATTTTCGGATATCCCGGAGCGCAATGATTTCTGTTTTCCGGCAGGTTGCAACCGTGCAGTACCGGTCATGTATGTTTTATATGACAAAAAAACAGACCCGTTCAGCACGATGGTGATCTTGAATAAGTCATTTATTGATAACATTAACGGATTGAAAACATGAAGAAAATAATAGGGTTATGCATGTTAATTCCGGTTTTTGGTATGGCTGAGGAGACGTCTGACGTTGTTTACACCCCCTCAGAGCTGCTGGATATGACCGTTACCAATAAAATCCCGGATAGCGAAATACCCGTTTTGGATAAATCTGATAGCTCTGAAATGTTATTTAATGAATGTAAATCAATAGCGAAGACTGTAATCTCCAATTTCAGTAATGCTTACCCAACAGTGATTGATGTTGATAGCGGCACACATTTTAAAGTAAGAATCGGATCAATCAATGAGGTGTTTACCCTGGAGTGTGTTAATGATGAGAAACGGATTTACAGGGCTAAATACAAATCCGGAAGTAATTAGTTTTTATGTGGAATAGTTGATTGTTGGCAGAGTAATAAGAATGATGATTTATGTACATCGCAGGAAGCCCGTGAGGGCAGTCTGAACAGCGGTAAATACAGATGCTTAATCTTAGCAAAATCCCGGCATGAGTGGTTTACGGAACATTATATTTATGCTCATATCAGAGGGTATGCAGTCAGAATAAAATAGATGGACAGGCAGAATATGAAAATTTTCACATGGTTATTTCTTTTTTTTATTGCGGCTGAATCTTTCGCTGCTGTTGATTATGACGCTATGTTAGAGGAAATCAGGAGTAAGCCTGAATACATCCTGTTGCTCCCCGACGCTCAAAAAGGAGACCCGGTTGCTCAAAAAAAGATCGGAGATATATATATTGAAGGTGATGGCGTTTTTGCGTTCCCGGCTCAGGCACTTTACTGGTATGAAAAAGCCGGAATGCAGGGGAATTTAACTGCTCAGATACAGGCCGGTGACTTCTATTATTCAGGAACAGGTGTTCATAAAAATTATTTTCTTGCAAAAAAATGGTACGAAAAAGCCGCTAATCAGGGAAATGTAAGAGCACAAATAAGCCTTGGAAATTTATATTCCACAGGTGGTTCTTTTTTTCCGAAAAATAAACTAAAAGCGAAAAAATGGTATAGCAAGGCTTGTGAGTCAGGGTCTTTTGCCGGTTGTAATTTAAAGAAATCAATTCAGGATAAATGAATGTCGTGTTCTGTGTTTGCGGAGTCTGATGTACTGTGCCGCTGCTGCCTCAGTCAGTGATGTAGCCGTCACAGAACACAGCAGGGCGTATTCTGAAATCGCCGGATTCTGTAATTTAATTCAACTTCCCGGCAATATCCTTGTGCCGCACTTTACCGGCTTTCGTCTGATCGCCAGTCTCATTAATCCGTTCAGCAGTGACACGCCCGTTATCCGCGCTCTCAGGCAACACCTGATTCACCACAGCGACGATTGCCGGTTTAATGAATAATTATTCAAAAATAATACCTTATTAATTTTACGAGTTTCCCGGTCATAAAATAGTATTTTTTATAATTTACTGTTTTTGCATCTTAATTTAAATTTAAACTATTGATGCTATTTGATTAAATATATATATCGTGACTGTATTTTATTGTCTTATAAATAATGAATATAGACCGGCTCACTATATTTTCAGCAGGTTGGTTATTATCTCTAATATAGACGTAGTAACTATATTAAATATGTATTTATTTTTTAATTTACGTCAATAATATATACAACACGACATTAACAAAATGTATTCTTGTACCAGTTAATATTGGCTAAATCTATTTTTAGGATTGTTATTTTGATGTATATCACGGTATGGTATTTATACTTGGTTATATTGATAATTGTTCGTCAGATAGTCTTAATTTTAAACAGGTGCAAAAATGGAAAACAATAACCGATTTTGGCCGCATATAAGACGCGTCACACACCTTATGATGTTCTCACATCGTTCGTGTTTTGATTTTAATCGTTTTAATGCGCAAAGGTAGTTCCTCTACTGACATCCATGACGTTGTCTGCATATTGCCATCGTATGGATCGTCGACCTCTTTCTCATTATATCCCGCATTTATTTGTGGATATACTGAATTCTGATTGATAATTCATACTCTGGTTTTCATGCATATCAATGTGCAGGTAAACAGCTTTCATCATTTCCGGTTATGGCAAAAAAGCCCTTGCTGAGATAGTGAAAGCCGTCAGCCCTGTACATTGTTTTGACATACGTAATGGCATAAAGAGAAATGTGACTTTTTAACTCAATAGTATATTGAGGGAACAAACTCGCATTTATGAAAATAAATAACTGAAATATTTTTTCTGAATATTTCAGCGGGAAATTTTTGCCAAAAATAAAAGGTATGAAAATGAAAAGTTATAAAATAGCTGTCAGCTATGATATGTCTGACTATATTTCAACACACCGGGAATGTGTGGATATCCTGAATACAGATTTTACTGATGTTGCTGTAATCGTTATTTCACTTGATGATATCCGCGACGGAAAGCTGGATTTTATTGAGCAGCACAGTTTTGAACAGCCGGTTTTCGCTGTAATCAGTGATCACGAAGTCATTCCGGCAGATATCATTACACGGTTAACCGGTGTGATTGATTTAAATAAAAAGAACGGTGAGTTATACAGTAAGCAACTGGAAACAGCGGCGCTGAAATATGAAGAAAGTCTGTTACCGCCATTTTTCGGCAGTCTGAAAAAATATGTTGAGCAGGGCAATTCAGCGTTTGATTGTCCCGGACATCAGGGCGGGGAGTTTTTCCGCCGTCACCCGCTCGGCAACCAGTTTGCTGAATATTTCGGTGAGAATTTATTCCGTTCTGATTTATGTAATGCGGATGTCTCCATGGGGGATCTGCTGATTCATGAAGGGGCTCCGTGCGCGGCACAGCAGCATGCGGCGAAAGTCTTTAATGCGGATAAAACCTATTTCGTCCTTAATGGTACGTCTTCTTCAAATAAAGTGGTGCTGAATGCCTTACTGGCGCCGGGTGACCTGGTATTATTCGATCGTAACAACCACAAATCAAACCACCACGGCGCATTAATACAGGCAGGGGCAACACCGGTTTATCTGGAAGCGGCGCGCAACCCGTTCGGATTTATCGGCGGGATTGATGCCCACTGTTTTGAGGAAGATTATCTTCGCGGCTTAATTAAAGAAGTCGCACCTGAACGAACCGGTGAAAAACGTCCGTTCCGCCTGGCCGTTATTCAGCTGGGTACATATGACGGAACAATTTATAACGCACGTCAGGTTGTCGATAAAATCGGTCATTTATGTGACTACATTTTATTTGATTCCGCCTGGGTTGGTTATGAGCAGTTTATTCCGATGATGAAAGATTGTTCTCCGCTTTTGCTGGAGCTGAATGAAAATGATCCCGGAATTCTGGTCACACAATCAGTCCATAAACAACAGGCCGGTTTCTCTCAGACATCTCAGATCCATAAAAAAGACAGCCATATTAAAGGCCAGAGCCGTTATGTGAATCATAAGCGTCTGAACAACGCCTTTATGATGCATGCTTCCACCAGCCCGTTCTATCCGCTGTTTGCCGCTCTGGATGTGAACGCCAAAATGCATGAAGGGAAATCCGGTACGCGCTTATGGATGGACTGCGTGAAAACCGGGATTGAAACCCGTAAGCTACTGCTGAAATCCTGTCAGCATATCCGCCCGTTCATTCCGGAAACTATCGATGGCCGTTCATGGGGCGATTTTGATACTGATGTGATTGCCGATGATCTCCGGTTCTTCAATTTTGTGCCGGGTGAGCGCTGGCATGCCTTTGAAGGATATGAAGAAAATCAGTATTTTGTTGATCCGTGCAAATTACTGCTGACAACGCCGGGTATTGATGCCAAAACCGGTAATTATGAAGCGTTCGGTGTGCCGGCAACGATTCTGGCTAACTATCTGCGCGAAAATAATATCATTCCTGAAAAATGCGATCTTAACTCCATTCTGTTCCTGCTGACGCCTGCCGAGAGCATGGCAAAAATGCAGCATCTGGTGGCTCAGATTGCCCGTTTTGAGCAATTACTGGAGCAGGATGCGCCGCTGAAAGAGGTGCTGCCGTCTGTATATCATGCACATGAAGCCCGTTATCAGGGGTATACCATCCGTCAGTTATGTCAGGAAATGCATGATATGTATGTGAAGTTTAATGTGAAACAACTCCAGAAAGAGATGTTCCGCAAATCACACTTCCCGCAGGTCAGCATGTTGCCGCAGGCAGCAAATATTGCGTTTGTGCGCGGTAATGCGGAACTGGTTGCAGTGGATCAGATTGAAGGCCGTATTGCGGCTGAAGGTGCTCTGCCTTATCCGCCGGGGGTTCTGTGTGTGGTTCCGGGGGAAATCTGGGGCGGCTCCGTGCAGCAATACTTCCTGGCGCTCGAGGAGGGGATTAACCTCTTCCCGGGATTCTCACCGGAATTACAGGGTGTGTATATCCGCTGTGACGAAGATGGCCGTCAGCGGGCATACGGCTATGTAATTAAACACTGAGTTCGTTAATTCGTGCATGACGGAGCGCGGATGAGCGTGCTCCGTCAGCCGGGGAGAAATATGATGAGTGCTTCAAAAAATAAAATGAGCGTATTACAGCTCACTATATTAACTGCTGTGAATATGATGGGGTCCGGCATCATTATGCTGCCGACAAAACTGGCGGAAGTGGGGACAATTTCTATTCTGTCCTGGGTTGTGACCGCCGTCGGCTCTATGGCGCTGGCTTATGCATTTGCCAAGTGCGGCATGTACAGCCGCCGCAGCGGAGGGATGGGAGGTTACGCGGAATACGCATTCGGTAAATCCGGTAACTTTATGGCGAATTATACCTATGGTGTTTCTCTGCTGATTGCAAACGTTGCGATCGCGATTTCAGCCGTCGGTTATGGTGCTGAACTGATGGATGCGGCGATGACGCCGCTGGGTATCTGTATTGCCACAATTGTTGTGTTGTGGATTTGTACGGTGGCAAACTTCGGCGGTGCACGGATCACGGGGCGGATCAGCAGTGTGACTGTCTGGGGGGTAATTATTCCGGTTGTTGGTATTTCTGTTATCGGCTGGTGGTGGTTCAGTCCTGAACTGTATGTTAATTCCTGGAACCCGCATAATTTTCCGCTTTTTGAGGCGGTCGGTTCTTCTATCGCGATGACATTATGGGCATTTTTAGGAATGGAGTCAGCATGTGCTAATAGTGAGGCGGTTGATAATCCTGAGAAAAATGTGCCGATTGCGGTATTGGGCGGCACATTAGGCGCAGCGGTTATCTATATCGTATCAACAAACGTTATCGCCGGTATTGTACCGAATATGGATCTGGCAAACTCGACTGCGCCGTTTGGCCTGGCATTCTCACAAATGTTTACGCCGGGTGTGGGTAAGGTTGTTATGGCGCTGATGATTATGTCCTGCTGCGGTTCATTATTAGGCTGGCAGTTCACCATTGCGCAGGTATTTAAATCATCATCTGATTCCGGTTATTTCCCGAAAATCTTTTCCGCCGTTACCAAAGCAGATGCCCCGGTAAAAGGTATGCTGGTTATTGTTATTATTCAGTCTGCACTGTCGCTGATGACCATCAGCCCGTCACTGAATAAACAGTTCAATGTGCTGGTTAACCTGGCCGTTGTTACCAATATTATCCCTTATATCCTTTCCATGGCTGCCATGATTATTCTGCAGAAGGTCGCCAATGTGGATCCTAAGAAAGCACGGACAGGCAATGTGATTGCATTTATCGGTGCTGTTTATAGTTTCTATGCGCTGTATTCATCCGGTGAAGATGCTGTGATGTGGGGGGCGCTTGCCACCTTCCTCGGCTGGACACTGTATGGTTTTGTTTCCCCGCGGTTTGAAATGAAACAAAACCAGGACGTAATGATGAAATAACGAACACTCTCCGGTGGGTTCCTCCCGTGCAGTTACGGCGGGAGGATTTTTTCCTGCAGCGAAACAACCGGAATGTATACGGACAGCAATCTGTCTATTCCGCATAACAGGGATAAAACGTAATGACAGCAATAATGACAAAACCGAAACGGGGACGACCGCCGAAAAACCATGATGCAGGTACTGACGTAAAAGAAATACTGATCCGCAGCGGTACGGAGGTGTTTACCGAAACAGGATATATGACGTCGGATATCAGCGGAATATTAACAAAAGCCGGTGTTCCGAAGGGATCTTTTTATTATTACTTTGGCAGTAAAGAAAATTTTGGTCTGAAAGTGATACGTCATTATGACGACTGTTTTTCTCATCTGCTGGATAAATGTCTGTCTGATACCACATTGCCGCCACCGGAAAGATTACTGACATTTTGCAGTATCACCAAGTCCGGAATGGAAAAATATCACTGGCAGCGCGGGTGTCTGATCGGCAATCTCGGGCAGGAAGTTATCAGTCTGCCGGCCGGGTATTGTGAATTACTCAATGACATTATTACGGGCTGGCAAAAAAAAGTGGAGAATTGTCTGCTGGAAGCGCAGGCGCAAAATCTTATTTCCGGAAATACTGACTGCAGGCAGATGGCTGCTTTTTTCTGGGCAGGCTGGGAAGGGGCGGTCATGCGTGCCAAACTGACCCGCAACGGTGAACCGCTGGATCTGTTTATTACTATTTTTATGAAGCAGCTACTGGCTGATAAAGCATAACAGCCGGAAAAGCTCTTGTTCTTCTTATTCTGTCCGGCCTCAGCCCTGTTTTTATCCGGGGTTATTCTGTCTGCGGAATATACCCGGTTATATGGCATTTACTATAATGTCCTCAATTACCCCTATAACATTACGGGATCAGCTGTTTCAGCTAAGTTTATTTATCCTGAACAATGCCTGTCTTTAAATCCTGACGTCTGTTTTCTCCGGCAGACAACAACACTACCGGGTTGATACAGACGCAGGAGGCATGCAGAAGCACCGGTATGAAAAATACAGCCGCTTCGTGTAAATATACCGGTATACTGGCCGGATTGTGACGGAGAAAACTGCATGACATTAAAAATTATCGGTCTTTTTGCTCTGACCGCACTGGCTGAAATCGCCGGTTGTTACTTTCCGTATTTATGGTTAAAAAAACAGGGAAGTGTGTGGTTACTGCTGCCTGCTGCTGCCAGTTTGGTCGTATTTGTCTGGCTGCTGACATTACACCCTGAATCCAGCGGCAGAATTTACGCATCGTATGGCGGAATCTATGTGGTGACTGCACTGATATGGCTGCGGGTGGTTGATGGTGTGTCGCTGTCAGTATCAGACTGGACTGGGGCGGCCGTTGTTCTTGCCGGGGCGGGGATTATTATCAGCGGATGGCGGTGAGAATATTTCTTTTTCCGCCGGGCGCTGTTTTATCATTATTTCGTCACTCTGTCGCAGGCTGCCTGCAAGCCGTTATCACAGGATTTACGGAACCATGTGTTGGCGGCAGCTCTGTTTTCCGGTACACCGTGGCCTTTGGCATAAATAAGTCCGAGTGCAAGTTGTGCTTTTTTATCATTTTGTTGTGCGGCTTTTTCAAACCATTCACGGGCACGGGTATAATCCTGTTCTGTGCCTTTGCCATAGTAATAAATGATACCCAGTAATCCCTGAGCATAAGCATCACCGGCCTCTGCCGATTTTTGCAGATAACGAGCTGCTTTGGTGTAATTTTTTTCGGTTCCTTTTCCATAGAGGTATATTTCACCGATAAATGCCATGGCTTCGGTATCACCTTGTGCCGCGGCTTTATCAAACCAAAATAACGCCTGCTGATAATCCCGGCTTACCGTATCCCCGGTAAAATACATCATCGCCAGAAGACCCTGAGCATTTGCATCACCGGCATGTGCGGCTTTTTCATACCAGTATCTGGCTTTTACAGGGTCCTGTGTGACATGGTCGCCGTTGTAATACATCAGACCAAGTGCGGATTGTGCTTTTATATTACCGTTTTCAGCAGCATGCTTAATATTATCGGCTCTGACAGCTGTATTTTCTGCCGCATATACAACCGCAGAAAACGGAAATAAAAACATCAGAAAAACCAGTGTGTTTAGTATGCGGAGCATTTTTCTCATATCGGTATCCGGTTAGTGATTAACCCAAATCACAGAACTGTTGTGGCATCTGTTTCTGATATTGATTAATCAATATTTCAAACCGGTTCATTGCAGCGGGAATATCACTTTCAGTGATCCCGGTTTTTTCAGGGCATTTCGTATCTGAACCTCTGCATTCTCACCGGAATGTGAGTCAGACATAAATAAAAAACAGCTTTCAGATTATCACAGGTATTTTTATCAGCGCAAATACGGGACAATTGCTGCTCTGAATACCTGTAACCGGTGTAAACCAGCGCGTCCTTACGGCGGTCAGACTTAGTCAGGTCGCTCTCTGCCATTTCTGCGGCCATTTTATCGGCAGACAGGATGCCGCAGCCACTACAGATGAAGAGGCAGTCAGGCCTGATACCATTGATAATATGATTTTTTTAAACATAATTGACCACCCGGCAGGGTGTTTGTTTGTTAACATGCCGTCAAATATTCATAAATCCTATAGCAGGGGATTTGTTTTTTTCTGTGTGTCCGGTATTTATGATAAATTCATCTTATTCTTAGCCTGTCCCCCCGCCATAATGACCGGAGAAACATGAAAGTCAGCAAAACGGTTATCATTATATTGATGTCCGGCATTATGCTGGCTTCTGTCCTGTTTATCTCCGGGGTTATTCTGGCCGCGAATAAAACACCGTATTACGATATTGACCGTGACGGCAAACAGTTCGGAAATTCTGTATTTACATTGTATGACGGCCATGTCTATGCCGCAGTTCCGTCTGACGGGTATTTTTTAATCCCCGGCGCAGACCCGGACAGTTTCAGATTGCTGCCTGATAATAACAACCACAATGGACGGCAATTTGCAGCGGATAAAAATCACGCATGGTGCGGTAATCTTCCCGTTCCGGATTTTAATCCCCGGACGGCCGTGACCATCGGTAATGCTTATTTTACGGATGGCAAAAATACGGTTTTTTGTGCCCCTTATACCCGGATAAATAATGAACTGTCCGGTCTGCAGGAATTGTATCAGGAATGGTGTTACGGCTGGGGACTGAGTGATAAACCGCAGACGTATTATTATCCGCAGCAGCCGTTACCGCCGTCAGCCGCGCCTTACCGGATATTACCGGACTCCGGTCTTATCAGTAACGGAGAACAGGTTTTCTTTGAGGGTAAGTTAATGCCCGGCGCAAACCCGGAGACAATACGCCCCGTGAATGTCCGGCAGGAGGATAAATCAGTGCGTCAGAGCCGGGTATTTTATCATGACGGGGAGCATGTTTATTATCAGCACTATTTATTGCCGCTGAAAGATACAGAATCGCTGTATGGCTTTTTCCTCGGTAATTTATTTCAGGAAGCCTATTTATTTGATCCGCAAACCGGTCAGGTGGCCATCAATAATCAGGTATTTCCGCCGGAATATGCGCCTTATAAAGTGATCAGTTTTTATGGTCAGCATGTTAATCAGGGGCTGTTTTTATCCGCGCAGGGCGTTTATTTTTACGACCGGAAAAAAGAGAAAATCCGTCGTGCAGGCGATAATCCGTCATTGCAGGAAAGCTGTCAGGAAATATCACCGCTGATTTTTACCTGCGGTAATGAAACCCGGTATTTGCAGGGTGCGGAACGATGGGGCAACAGGAAATCGCCGGGGCTGATTTCCCGCAGTACGGTTCTCCGCCGCCTTAACGATAATATAACCGGCAACTGGGTAAAAATCGGCGATGTTACGTTTCATCATTACGGAGAGGTCTGGCAGAAGGGCGGGCAATATTATTATTTTGATCGTCTGGGTGCGTCACAGCTTATGCGGGGGCCGATTTATTTCATTCCGGATGAGATAACCGTACGCGCGTTGCTGAGTGATGACCTCCGGTTTGATGAACTCCGGAAAATGGCTCATGACGGACGTTTGCAGGAGGTTTCCGGTACTGAAATTCTGAAAGCCACTACGCGTTATAAAGAGAGCATGTTCAGTTTCCTGAATTTTTCCGGAGATGATTAATCCGCGTTTATGTATTTCCGGGTAATCTGTATAGTTGAGTAAATATAACCTGATAATATTGACTCTGGAGTTAACTCCAGAGTTATACTTTAATCAGATACAGAAATTACCCGTTAAAATTAACCACCAAAAGTAACTTTAGCCATTTTAATATGATATTCCCGGAGGGATTATGAAAAAGTTATTATTAGCAGGATTGCTTGGCGGTGCAGTATTTGGTTTATCAGCTAATGTGTTGGCAAACGTGAATCATAATAATCAGTCAGCAGGTGGCGGGTTTGCTTCACAGGCGGCACAGGTTGTCAGCGTTTCAAATGCAAATAATCAGCCGGATGACAGCAGAGTGATTATCGAAGGTTTTATTATCAGGAATATCAGCCACAATCTGTATGAGTTTAAAGATGACTCCGGTATTACCCGTATAAAAATAGATAACGAAAAATGGAACGGAATCAATGTTTCACCTGAAACCAAAATACGTGTTGAAGGGCGTGTTGATAACCATCTGATTCAGCATGAGATTAATGCAGAACGTGTATCGTTGGCAGAATAACTGAAACCGGTTAAGGCTGTGTTGTTCACAGCCTTAACCCGGATAACAATAACATTACGAAAAGGATAAGCGTAATGAAACTACTGACAAATTTACTCAGATATACATTTTTTCTCGCTGTAATTACTATTGCTTTTGTTTATCGTGATGTACTTTTTCAGTTTTATAACCGGATTGTTTCACAATCCGGTACCATTTCTCAGATAGCTGACAGTATCAGCAGTGTTCTGGCGTATTTTTAGATAACCGGAGTAACTTTACTCCGGCTTTTCCTGTTCCATCTGAAAGGTGATATTATCAATATCATATTTTTCATGAATAACATCTGTTAATGATTTCCGGATTTTATTATGGTCAGCGCCAGCCTTATATATTATATGAGCCGTTAATACATAATTACTCTGTGTTAATGCCCACAAATGAACATTATGAGTCCCGGCGATATCCTCATTACTGTTTATCTCATTAATAATATCATTGATACTGATATTCTCCGGCGTGCCCTGTAATAATATATTGATACAGGATTTTAACAGAATCCAGGTTCTCGGAAAAACCATAAAGCCGATAAAGACGGCAATAACAGAATCGACGATTAACCAGCCTGTCAGCCAGATAATGACCGCACCGACAATAACGCCGACTGAGCCCAGCATATCTGCCCAGACTTCAAGATAGGCCCCTTTAACATTCAGGCTCTCTTCTTTGCTGTTTTTCAGAAGCTGCATGGCAATCAGATTAATGATCAGACCGGCAGTAGCAATAATCAGCATACCGACAGACTGAATATCCGGGGTTGCGGAGATCCTGCGGTAGGCTTCATATAATACGTAGAATGCGACGGCCAGTAAAATAAGGGCATTCATCATCGCGGCAAGAATTTCAAAACGGACATAACCGTATGTTTTGAGATAATCGGCTGCTTTTTTTCCTGCACGGATGGCAATCAGTGCCAGTAACAGAGCGAATGCATCTGTCATCATATGCATGGCATCTGAAATAAGGGCGAGGCTGCCGGTAAGATAACCGCCAATAAATTCCACCAGCATAAAAGAAAATGTTAATGCAAATGCAATAAGTAATCGTGATTCCGGCAGTGATTTTATATTACCGTGCTCATGTTTTTCACTCATGGGGTTTTTCCTTATGATTTTTGTCTTCCTGTCTGACTTATTACAGAATAATACGAAAGGGAAACCGGTTCCGGGCGGGAAATCACAATGCTATTATGCTGATTATTTTTTGAATTATCAGGATTTAAAAAAATATTGCGGTATTGAGAATAAATTGCATTTGACAAATGCACTCAGATTCATAGAATAGCGCCATCAACGGTCAATTCTCTGACCCGTAAGCGTTTACGTTAATCAACGCATGTAACTTTGTACATTACAACGGTTATGTGTTGTTGTGTCGTCACTATACGGAGTCATCTATGTCTTTTCAGGACAAAAATTATATTTTAGGTTTTCCTAAGCTGCCTCAGCGTGCGTTAATCTTTCTGGTTCCTTTTTTCTTATCGCTGGTGATGAGCGGTATTGTCTCTTTTATCAGTACGGTCAAAGCGCTGGGTTTTTCCTGGCTGCTGGTTTCCCCGTGGCTGACATCATGGGGAATATCCTGGGCTATTGCGTTCCCGACCGTCTTATTTGTTCTGCCGTTCGCCCGTAAATTATCGTTATTATTGGTCAGAAGCTCATAATTACAAAATCTGAATCCCCAGCCATTGCCGGAATTGTTTTTTTCCTTTTCCGGTGATCGTCACTTCACGATAGCCCGGTGTGCGGATCAGCCAGCCCTGTTGTTCACAATGTGTGAAAAAGGCGGCGCCCAGATAGCCGCCGAGGTGAAACCGGCGTTCACTCCAGTCCAGACAGCCGCAGCAGAAAACCCGTTTTACGGTGTGTGCGGGCGGCAGGCCAAGTGTTATCAGCGCGGATTCACCTGATGTTGTCAGTGCGGTTCCGTCAGCGGTTATCCAGCCTTTTTCCTGCATCGCATCATATACAGCAACAGCAGTTTCACCGGCCAGATGGTCATAACAGGTTCTGGCCTGCCGTAAATGTACCGGTGCGGAGGATTTGCGGATAGTGGCTGTCACCGGAATCCCGGTAAGATTCATCATTTTTTCGATGAATTCAGCCACGTTTAATCCGGCAAGCTGATAATAGCGGTGACGCCCCTGTGGTATACAGATGATCAGTTTTCCGGTGACCAGTTTTGTCAGATGCGCGCTGGCCGTTGACGCACTGATATCCGCGGCAATACTCAGTTCAGTCGCGGTCCGGGCCCGGCCATCCATCAGGGCGCAGAGCATACGGATACGGGACGGATCGGCAAGGGCGGCAGCCACACCGGCGAGAGCGGTTTCTAATTCCGGAATGTGTTCTTCTGACATATCACCTCCGCAGATTATTCCTGCCCGAACTCATATTCACGGCTGATTTCAGCAATACGTATCCGGTAAAACGAGAAAATATCCGCTTTGCCTTCTTCCTGTGCCTGCCGGTGTTGCAGGTTTTGTTTCCATTTCAGCAGAGAGGCTTCGTCTTCCCATAATGAGAGCGACAATAATTTGCCCGGTGTGCTCAGGCTGGCAAAACGTTCAATGGAGATAAAGCCCTCTGCGTCACTGAGCAGCGGGCGCAGCCCGGCGGCGATATCCAGGTAACGGGATTGCTTATCTTCCGGCATACTGACTTCAAAAATAACGGCAAACATGAGTGCCTCCTTATGTGTTGAGGATAATCATAACGGAAGCACAGAAAAAACACTTCGCTGAACAACGAAATATGAAAAATTATGGCCGGTAGCGGACACCGATAGCCAGCAAAATTAAGATCACGCCGGTTATCTGCATCACCAGATGTGACGGCATGCCGTGCTGTATAATATCGATAATAAAACCGGATAATACCTGACCGCCGATAGCCAGAATGGTGGTCAGTGCAGCGCCGAGCAGCGGCAGAATATAACTGTTTATCACCACAAAACAGGCGCCGATAATGCCGCCGCTAAATGCAATCAGCGGAATGCTGTTCAGCGTGACGGGGAACTGCGGCAGGTAAAACAGCACTACCACACTCAGGAAAATAAACCCGGCGACATGATTAACCAAAGAGGCATAAAACGCATTACTGCCCTGAGATAATCTGCCGTTGATACTGCGGCTGAAAATAATGCAAATGCCATTTGTCAGCGCGATAGTAATATAAAACAGTAACATGATTATTTTCCTGCAATGATCAGAATACAGCCGCTGAATAACAGCAGCAGTGTCAGCCTGTCGCGGCCGGTCACTTTGCGCTGTGCCAGTCCCATCAGACCAAAATGGTCGATAATCAGGCCGGTAACTATCTGCCCGGCAAGCATCAGCACAATCGAACCGGAGAGTGACAGCGGGCTGTTAACAGTGACTGCCGCCAGCAATACGGTGAATGCACCGGGTATTCCGCCGAGATAGCACCACAACGGAATTTTTTTGCCGGCGCGGCGCTGCGGCAGGTGTGTTTTCACTGTCAGCCAGATTATCAGGGCAACAATCGCGCCGGTGCCGTGTGTCAGCCAGGAGGCGTGTAACGGAGAGGTAAAGGTGGATAAATAGCTGTTGCTCATAATCATCAGAGTGAGTAATACCCCGGAAAGTAAGGCAATCAGCGGTAACAGGATCTCTTTTTTCATCGTCATTTTTCACTTTATTGCGGACGGAGAGAGTATAGAGATTGCCGGTGCCGGGAATAAACGCTATAAACAGAAAAACAGAGTTTCCTTCAGGTTGACAAACAAGGCTCGTCTATGGATTTTTCGCTTTTACCGGTGTTCATCGCAATTACAGAGCAGGGAAGTCTGACAAAGGCGGCGGACTATCTGCATATGACCAAATCGGCGGTCAGTAAAAAACTGGCGGCGCTGGAAACACAAACCGGTATCCGGCTGGTCACCCGTACCACGCGCCATTTGCAGCTGACGGAAGCCGGACAGCTTTATTACACCTATCTGAAAAAAGCCCATCAGGCGGTGCTGGACGGGCAGGATGCATTGTCACATTACAGCCGTGAGGTTGACGGCACACTGAAAATCAGTGCCCCGGCGGTATTCGGCAGTCTGCATCTGGCAAAAATTATACCTGCTTTTTTACAGCGCTGGCCGTCACTGCAGGCGGAAATGGTGTTTGATGACAAACTGACGGACCTGGTCGGGGAAGGGTTTGATTTGGCTGTCCGGATCGGGGAATTGCAGGACTCTTCTCTGATTGCCAGGGTGTTATCGCCCTGCCGCAGTGTGTTGTGCGCGTCTCCCGCGTATCTGGCACAGCACGGCACACCTCTGAATCTGACTGAGCTGAAATCGCATAACTGCCTGTTTTACAGCTATTTTCAGGCCGGTCAGTCATGGACATTTCTGCACTGGGGAGACGTCGTACGTTTTACCCCGCAGGGGACATTGCGCGCCAACAACAGTCTGGCGCTGCATCAGGCGGTGTTACAGGGAACGGGGATTTGCCAGCTGCCGCAGTTTATCGCGGCACCGGATATTCGTGCCGGGCGGCTGATCCCGCTGTTACCTGAATACCCGCTGCCGCTGCATCATATTTATGCGGTTTATCCGGATCGTGACTATCTGCCGAAAAAAGTCTCCGCATTTTTACATTTTTTGCAGGATGCGCTGGGCACGGAAGGGCACTATCAGAAAGAATATGAACAGGATTTATCCTTTTTTAAGGTGGCGGAATAAAAACCGGATACATTGGGTAAGGCAATCAGCCTGCTGTTTATATCCTTTATTTTAATTTCATTGAGAGGGGTTATATGTCTCTGCAATTGTGGATCGCTAATAAAAATTACTCTTCCTGGTCGCTGAGACCCTGGTTTTTACTGAAAGCCCTGAATATCCCGTTTGATGAACAACTGGCCACCTTTGTGCCGGGCGGCAGCAGTTATGAGAAATTTACCCGTTTTTCCCCGTCCGGGCTGGTGCCGTGTCTGGTGACGGCGGAGACCACGGTCTGGGATTCTCTGGCAATCTGCGAATATATTGCAGAGGATTATCCGCAAACCTGGCCGGCGGAAAAAACCGCCCGGGCATGGGCGCGCTCTGCCGCGGCAGAAATGCATTCCGGGTTTACCACGCTGCGCCGCGAGTGCCCGCTGAACTGCACAGAAAGCCGCCCGGCCGCAGAGATGACAACGGAATTACAGAAAGAGTGTCAGCGTCTGGATCAGCTCTGGTGTGAGGGATTAACCCGGTTCGGCGGCCCGTGGCTGGCAGGGGAAAATATCAGCGCGGCGGATGCTTTTTATGCGCCGGTGGCACTGCGGGCACGGACTTATCAGCTGCCGTTTTCAGCGGCGGCACAGGCGTGGATTGACCGGATCCTGGCGCATCCTGCCATCATTGAGTGGTGTGATGCGGCAGCGAAAGAAGCGAAAATCATCCACGACTGAAAACAGAGCGGGCGGGGAGACCCGCCCTGATTATTACTTAACGGCGCTGTCCATCAGGAGAAAACGCGGTTCGGCGCGCTGATACTGATTAATGGCGGGCACCAGACGGCGGAAGTGCTCACTGGCGCAATGGGTATCCAGCGCGGCCTGATCCGGCCAGGTTTCGATAAAAATAAAATGCCCCGGGTCTTTCTGATCGACAAAAAGATCATAACTGATACACAGCGGCTCACGGCGGGTGGCGGCAACCAGTTCTTCATACATCGGCATCAGGATCTCAACAGCATCCGGCTGCATAAAATCTTCAGCAATCACTTTTAACATCGCGTTCTCCTTGTCCGGTGCGGACAAACAACATGAAATATCTGCAAATGACTTCCCCGGTAAGCCGTGTAAATTCTGACTGATAACCAGAGCATAAATCACAACAACTACCGGTATAACATTGAGGGGGCAGAATGTCATTATCATTAATTGAAGCCGTGAATCTGTTGAAATCAAAAAAATGGATTGATCTGACACACGCATTTAATGCTGATTCACCGTACTTTTTTATGTTTGAACCGGCGGAATTCAAAACCCTGTTTGATTACCGTGACGGTTTTTTTGCCCAGCAGTTTACTTTTCCCGGCCAGTACGGCACCCATATTGATGCACCGTGCCATTTTGTGGAGGGACGCCGTTTCGTTCACGAGCTGGAACTGAAGGAGCTGGTACTGCCGCTGGTGGTGATCGATCAGTCCGCCCGCGCACAGCAGGATGCGGATTTTGCCTTATCCGCAGAGGATATTCTGGCGTTTGAGCAGGTACACGGACGTATCGAAAGCGGCAGTTTTGTGGCTTTACGCACGGACTGGAGCAAACGCTGGCCGTCACAGGTGCTGATGGATAACAAAGATGCGGAAGGTAACAACCATATCCCGGGCTGGGGTCTGGATGCGCTGGAGTTTTTGTTCCGCGAGCGGGGGATCAGTGCGGTGGGGCATGAAACGTTTGATACCGATTCGGCGCAGGATTTCCGTAAAAACAGTGCGCTGCTGGCGGAATATTTTGTACTGGATCAGGATGCGTATCAGATAGAGCTGCTGACCAATCTGGATAAAGTCCCGGCCAAAGGCGCGGTCATTTTTAATATCGTGGCAAAACCGGACAATGCAGGCGGGTTCCCGGTCCGGTCATTTGCGATTTTGCCGGATTAATCGCGGCACATTTCCCGCAGCACCGAAAGCTGGTGTTCCAGCGTGGCATGAATAATCTGCCTGCCCTGGCGGATCAGGCAGTCGCCGGGGAGAAGGGTGTTGTCAGTCTCAACCGATATATCGTCCGGCAGCGTTATTGTGTCTTTTGCTGACAGCCACTGATGCAAAAATGCGGTCTGATCCGGGTGTACAACCAGCGCCACGGAAAAACCCGGGTTTATCTGTTTTATGCTCCGGCGCAGCGCCGCCCGCAGGCGGTTCTCAGGCGGAGTCTCTTCCAGCAGTATCTGTACGGTATGGCAGATCATTGCGGTTATCTCATCGTCAAGTTGCGCAATAACCTCTTTGCAGTGACGGCGGGTCTGCAACAGCGCTTCTGCCTGCCCGGAAGCAAGCTCGTCCTGTGCCTGCCTGCGCACCTTTTCTGCTTCATCAGCCAGTTCTGTCCGCATCTGACTGCGCAGTTGTTCTGTCTCCGCTTTCAGCGCTTCTCTGCTGAGTAACCCGCGGTAATCGGCAGCCGGGATAATGCAGGGGGCCGCCGTCAGGGTAAACGTATCCGCGGTCAGGCGGCTGAAGGGCAATCTGACGCAGTCAGTGCCTGAAGTATCGTCCGGCATAATGTGTTCAGAAAAGTAGTGAGTTCAGAAGGAAACGGGATCAGCGGCACGGTATCCGGAAAACGCAATTCCGCCCGCCGGTGAAACTGCTCATGACTCTCCCGCAGCAGATAAAACCACAGCTGACGGCCGGTAACACTGAGAATCACGTTATCCTGAACAGTATGAGTGAGTGAGCGCTGGTAGTTGTGCAGCGGTAATAATAAGCCGGATTGCCAGTTCAGAAGCCGTCCGGCATCTTCCGGTGTTAAAGCGGAAAAGGGGCTGCGGCGTGCTGGTACCGGCCAGTGCGTCATCAGATCCGGCAGGTAAAAACAACAACCACAGAAAGTCAGAAAGCGTTGTAATCCGGAGTCACTCAATAATATCGCCCGCTGAAGCCCGGACAATACCGTCATTTCTGCGGTTAAGTCATAATGGCTGAACAACCGGCGGTTCAGCAGCGGGTTTCTGTATTTATCCTGCAGGGCGGATATGAGTGAATAATCCGGCAGCGT
Source organism: Morganella sp. BCCO 40_0007 (assembly GCF_032989665.1). Lineage (NCBI taxonomy): Bacteria > Pseudomonadati > Pseudomonadota > Gammaproteobacteria > Enterobacterales > Morganellaceae > Morganella > Morganella sp. BCCO 40_0007. Next base: position 205,667 of record NZ_JAVBIN010000006.1, read on the forward strand.
ATTCAGATGACGGGGATGGCAATACAGTGCCGGACAAAAGAAAAATCCGAATTCAGTCAGCGGAGTCATGACGTAATTTCCGGCGGTGAAAGAAAAAATGCAGCAGGTGAGATATCAGCAGCAGTACCGCAAATCCGGCAATATACCCCAGTAATTTAGGATAAGAACCAGTGGTGACCTGTATATTCAGCATCGTCCGTAATTCCGGTGTGGTGATCACCGGTTTGGTAGCCACCGCAGGTATCAGTGTCAGGCTGATATTTTCAGGCTCCAGTCCCTCAATACTGTTTTTTGCCAGCTGCATAATTTGCTCACGGTAGCGGAATACCGGAATATCAGCGGAATATTTAATAAATATCACAGCCCGTCCCTGTTTTCCGTCCGCTGTCTCTGTATTGGCCTGAGATTCGGGCCGGGTAAACAGCACTCTGGCGGTAATCACACCATCAATATCGGATAATATCTGAGCCAGTTCCTGTGAGCGGACATAGCTGAGTTTGGCTGTCAGTTCCTGCGGACTCGGGATCAGCGTATCGCCGGTGAAAATATCGTTCAGGGATTGAAATTGTCTCAGCGGATAGCCGCGTTGCTTCAGCAATTCAATGGCATAAGGAGCCTGTGATTCCTCAACAAATAACGTTGCCTTTCCCTCTTTGCCGGATTTTTTTTCCGCAATAATATGATTCTCCAGCAGCAGAGAGTACATTTCATTTGCTTCTTTTTGCTGTAATCCGCTGTACAGCTCTGTTTTACAGGCCGTCAGCAGTAATATTGACAGACTGAGTACAATAAAGCGGAAATACCGGGAGAGTGCAGAGATAAATAACCGCATATTACTGACTTTTAATAATAGTATCGATATTCTGACTGACTTTTCCGACAGTTTTTGCCAGTAATTCTTCACGAAAATGAATTTTTGCCAGAGTTAATTGTGTCTGTAATAATATATCCGGCGATGTCAGTGCTGCACTGTCACGCAATCCGGCGATACTGTCAGTATCCTGTTTTATTGTCCGGTAAAAATTATCAAATATCTTTTTGAGGTGTTCTGTTTCCTCAGCCGGTTGCGCTGATACAGTATTCTCCTCCGCTGTCACCGCGAGGTCAGACAGCGGAAGTGTATGGGTACGGAGTGCAGATATCATTGTGATCACCGGATGTTATTTTGTTGCAGAACCAGCTGATTATTCACTGCTATCTGCTGATTCAGCTCGGCAGATATCAGATGTTTAAGTGTCGTGCCGGAGAGTGAATCCGGTAATTTCTGCCATAACCGTGACAAAATAAATTCCTGGTGAGGACCGTATTCATCATAACGGGATAAAATCGTCAATAACATATCCCGGCTGATAGTATTCTGATAACTGATTTTTTTTAAATCAGAAATAACCGGCGTCAGTAATGTATTACATAACTCACGATATTCCGGGTTTTCAACCGTACAGTTTTCAAGTTCCTGCCATAACTGCTGACGGTTTTCAGTGAGATCAGATATTTCATTATTGCTGTTTGTATCTTTGTTCATAAAAACAAATCCTTTTCAAATTGTTCGGCAAATACCGTTAATTCGTTATTTCCGTCGGATTTTAATATTTTTATTGTTTTTTTAAGATTATGGTTAAGGCCAAGGTGATATTCACTTAATGCTTTAAATGGTAACAGGGATGAACTGCAGCTACCGGACAGCAGATGAACAATCTCAGTATATTTTTGGCAGGCATGCCAGGCGGTCACCAGGATCAGTTTTCCGCTTTCATGATACCGGATGTCTTGTGTCAGCAGCCAGGCCGCAATAGCCTCTGCCTCTTTATATTTTCCGGCAAGAATACCGGCCAGTGCTGTTTCAGCAAGAAGACGCTCATCTGAAAGTATCATCATATTTTTTGCAGTATATTCTGCATAATATCTTTCATCGATTTAACTAATGAAGATGCAGTATTAAAAACAAGACTCCATTTTGTTGTCCGGTATTGTAATTCCTGTAACAGCGCCGGATTATCCGGATTTGCTTTTAAACTATCTATCGCATCTTTCAGCTCTTTTTCATTTGCCTGAGCCTGTTCTTTCAGACTGTTCAGGATATCATCAAGTATACTTCCGGTTCTTGTCGGATCAAAAATAATTGGCATAAGTTCCCTTTAATACAATGTATTTAAAATGATTTCAGCAGCATCCAACGCATCTGCTTTTATCCGGAGCTGAGCAAAAATAAACTTACTGTTTGACGCTGACATACGACATGTTGTTTCTTGTTTTAATTTTTTTATTCGTAATAATATATCTGTATGATTTTTTATCAGGTAATCAAATGAATCATCATTTTTTGTCATCAGTCAGTATGATGGTGTAATATTCGTTTTTATACAGTAACACCACCTTCTCCTTATCGATAGAAATTACCCTGGTATCATTATCCGGGGATGATCCGGCCCTGTATTTACCCCCGTTGTCAGTAATAATATACGGTATTTCCCCGAGAGAAACTGCACTGATCCTGATACCGGGCTTGCTGAGCGGTTGTACACGGAACTCTGGCTGATAGTTAAATACAAACTCCTGATTAAATGCGTTAAGAAATGCAGATAACTGTTTTCTTAACTGTGCACTTTCCTTCCGGCCTGTGATAATAACAAGCGATGTTTCCGTGAACATATAACTAAGAATATCATTGTTTTTTTTAACGGTATTTATCTGCAAATCTGTTTTTTTTATATAATCGTCAGTGATTATTGATTGATCATCAATCACCATTCCTGATGGTATTAGTAACGCAGGTAAAAAGTCTTTCAGTGATATTTTTTGCTGATGCGGAGCCCGGATTCCGCGGATAGTAATGTGTCCGCACATTGTGCTTAATTCGGCAGTCAGGTGATTATTCGGTGCTGCGCTGAGCCATGAATTTAATGTGTTCAGTTCTGTATCCGGGGTGATGACATCCAGCCGGTAGGCGATATCCTGTTGCCTGAAAAAAGCCACCAGTTCTTTTTCTGCGGTACGGGTAACGGACCCGCGGATTATCCATTTATTATCGTGTTTCTCCCGTGATAAACAACGGTAGGGTTCCGCCGATAAAAATTGTTCTGCGGACGGTATCGTACGTCCCGGCCGGGTGAAGAAAAAGAGTCCGGCGGAAATGAACAGCAATATAAAGACGAAAATAAAGACGATTTTCCGGTGGCGAAAGGGAATTTCCGCTGTTGTGTATTGTGCACTGAAGCTTATCCCGGCACATTCAAAACGCTTCCCGGCGACAATATGGTCACCGGGAAGAATATGACGGTGGCCCTGTTCCGGTGGTACACTGCTGTTATTCTCACAAAGTCGCAGGCTGTTTTTATCCGCAGCCAGACGACAATGCACCGGAAGTATACCCGGATCTAACAGCGTGATATCGGTGCGTAATGCATCCGCTCCCAGTGTTATAAATATATCGCCGGAAGGCGGAACCGGAAACGTTGCTTTTGCTCCCCGGTGCAGGCCGGATAAAACAGATAAAGTGATAGTCATAGACAGGTATTAATATCCGTATTAAAAACTGTTTTTTTATGATGATGAAACCGGTTTTCCGTAATCGATAATCCGCGGCCGGATAATAAACAATCTGACAGCACTGCGTTCCTGCGTTGTTTCACTCCGGAACAGCGCTCCCAGCCAGGGAATATCACCCAGTAACGGAACTTTTGATTCTGTTTTTAATTCTTCATCGCGATAAATACCGCCGATCAGCAGCGATTGATCTAATTCGACCCGCGCAATGGTATCAATAACGGTACGGTTGATTGTCGGGATAGTGTCACTGCTGTTATTACCGGCTTTCTGATTGCCGTCTTCGATATGCAGGGTCATATCCAGCAGCGTGTTTTTTGTTTCCCGGATAATACGGGGTGTTAATTGCAGAAGTGTCCCGTAGGTGATGCCTTTTAATTCAGCGACCCGCTCACCGTTGACTTTGACATAATAGGTTTCATTATGGTCGATCAGTGCCGGGCTGTTTTCCAGCGTCAGAATTGTCGGACGGGATACCATCCGGGCATAGCCTTTGGTTTGCAGCAGATGTACATTGGCCAGCAACTGATTCAGTCCGGTCTGATTGAGCAGCGTTCCGGCCGCGGCCCCTTGTGGTGATAAGGCGGAAGATATACTGATATTGGTCTTACCGCTGCTTATGGTTCCGCCCCAGTCAATACCCAGAGCACCGGCACGCTGAGTATCAACATCGATAATATAGAGTGCAATTTCTATCCGGGATGTCGGAATGTCCAGTTTACTGATCAATTCCTTATATAACGCTATTTTTTCAGGCGTATCCCGTAAAATAATGGCATTCAGTGTCGGGTCAGCATTAATCACACCCTGATAGTTATTCTGACCTTCCGGTGACTTGTATCCGGGAAGATTAACCGGTCCGGAAAGAATACGGGATAATATAGTGGCAACTCCGGGAGCGGTAATCTGACTGTCGCGGTATTTAATAATCCGGTCGACCGCTGAACTGTATTTCAGCGGAATAATAGTGACAGTTTGTACCGGTGAAAGATATTGTTCACTTAATTCACTCTCTCTGGCATCAATTGCCTGTTGTGCAAATGTAAGATAAGCAGGCGGCCCGGCCAGCCTGAGTTGCCGCGGGGAACTGATTGTTATTTTCCGGTGGCTGTCAGCGATACCGGTATCCCGTAACAGTGTGGCGGCATCTCCTGCTGTCAGGTATTTCAGCCCTATAGTCCGGGTCTGATTACTGCTCTTTTTACTGACATACAGCGTATTATTATAAAAATACGTTTCCAGACGATAGAGGCGGGACAGTTTTTCCAGAAATTCTGTCGCCGTATCCGCACTGAGATGATCATTCACAAACCCTTTTATATCCGGGCTTATTTCGGTTTCAATATCATTATTGGCGGCAAAATTGATCAGAACTTCAGATAACGGGGTGTTGTTGGCAATAAAGCTGTAGGGTTCATCAGAGGTAAATGACTCAGCCTGACAAACAGAGAAAAACAGGGATATAAATATCCCTGTCAGGTAATGGCTTATCCTGCGGACATTAATACCAGAGCACGGTGTCACCACGCTGGCAAAGATTTCTTTGATATAACCATTGATATACGCGTTCATTATTATTTTCTTTCAGTAATAAAAGAGAGTCGATAAATATCTGTAACTCATCCGGAAAATGATCATGCTTCAGCGTATTATTGTGATAAACAGTGGCACGGAATGCATCATAAAGGTCACGGATACTAAACAAGACAGATTGCTGTAATGTATCGATTTCATTTTCCAGCCGTGCCGCTGTACGTTCACACTCTGATAGCTTATTTTCTTCCTCATCAATAACGGACTGACCAGCCAAAATATCATTATCTTTATAAAGTAAAACTAAGGCTGATAATTGTTTTTTAGTAATAAGACATTTATCGTATGTGTTTCTCAGTGTGATTAATTCACTATGGTTTTTATTCTGCCAGTATTCATAGGCACCTGTAATAATCCAGTCAACCCAGCAACGGGATTCAGATAATCTGATCGTATCAGCCAGATGTGATTCCCAGTTATCAGGATATTGACATATGGTTTTTCTAATCATAACTAAATCACTATGCCGGAAAGGAATATTCCATTTTTTCCTGCGGCTGAACCAGGCTGATTTTTTTAATTTATCAATATTTTCTCGGTGAATATATTTTGATAATAAATCATTTTCATGATATCTTTCATAAAAAACATATGTATCAGTGTCTGACAAAATAGCAGTATCTTTTGTTTTGTTAAGCATAATTCCCTCTGTGTTAAACATAAAGTACAGCAAAGGGGACAGACTAGCAGACACGATATTATATTGGTGTAATTTTTATTTTAATTTTTTATCATTATTCGTCAGATAATGTGATTCGTTCTGGCTTTACTGGGGGTAAATCCGAATCGTTTACGGTAACTCTGTGTAAAGTAAGACTGACTGGAAAAACCGGCTTCCATGGAAATATCCACAATACTCATTTGAGTATTTAACAGCAGCTGGTGAGAGAATAATAACCGGCGTTCACTTATCCATGCCCGCGGAGATGTACCGTAAACTGTACCGAATAATTCTTTAAAGGTGGTCAGTCCCATACCAAATTCTTTGGCGAATTCGTTCAGTTTCCAGTCTTTCAGATAATGTTTTTCCATGAAAGCCTGTAAACGCTCAACCTGACGGTTACTCAGCTGACGAAGTACCGACATCAGTTTTATTCCCTGTTCACTGAGCGCAATAATCAGCAACAGTTCCTCCAGCTTTAATTTCATCAGCGGGAAAGGGGTATTATTCTGATAGGCACTGTACAGTCCGTCAATGCTGCCGGCCATAATGCCGGAGTGCGGAAAAAACAGAATACCTGAGGTAGGTTCAGTAATTCTGTGAAGGTGTGTCAGTATGTCAGAAAAGCGATGAAGAAAATCACGCAGAAAGTTATTGCTGAGCGGGATCCACAATAAACGGGCATTTTCAGATACCTGCTGATATGCATAACTTCCCTGGTTGGAGAAAATAATTTCATTTTTATTCACCATGAAAGAGCTGGTGCAATCCTGCCATTTCATGGTGCCGGAGACCAGGATATACAGCCCCTTTTCCTGCTGCTCAATAATATTGAAGTCAGATGATTCGATGGCTACAGGCTGTATAATAATTTTTTCGCTGTCTAATAAACTAAGTGGATTCATAAGCATCTCTGAGTAACGAATGCGGGTAAAAATCAAAAGTGACGGTCTTAATACATTCAAGGTATATAATTATATAGTCAGCAATGATGTTTTCTACTTTTAAATCCCTATTATCAGAGTTAATGGCTTTATTTATTGCTTTAGGCAGCTCTTTATTCACAGTATGAATCAATTTCATCATAATCAGATGATTAATTAATCGTTAATGGGAATATGTCATTAAAATTAGATAATAAAAATGTTAATTCCCTAAAGTGACGAGAACAAAACAGATACATGCGATACTGTTATTTAACAAAAGAGCGGTAAAAAAAAGAAAGAAAGCGATTAAGGGAAAATATACGTTATTTCAGGGAAAATATTTCCGGGGTATGTATGCACAACACTATCAAATGTAGGTTTAATGTTTTAATTTATCGTTAATTGTTATCGGTAAGGTCAGTTTCCGCACCACGATACTGATCACTTTTTTCCAGCCAGTGTAAAATCTCAGCAATAATTTCCAGTGTTGACGGCGGAACAGCGCTGCCGGTCTGACCAACGCGGTAGAGGTAGCGGGCCAGATATTTCTTTTCAATCAGCGGAACACCTTCCTGCCGGGCTATCCGGCGGATATGAAGTGCAATATCATTTTGTTCTTTAAAGGTGATCACCGGCAGCGGTGTCCGGTCTTCCCTGTAATCGATGCCCACCGCATAGTGGGTGGGATTGACAACGATACAGCGTGATTTCCTGACGGCTGATCGCATATCCTGCTGCTGTATCTCTTTGTGGATTTGCTTGCGTTTACCTTTTATCTCACTGTTTCCTTCGGATTCTTTGTATTCATTTTTGATTTCCTCTTTGGTCATCAGCATCTTTTTCTGATAGCCGTGACGGGAAATAACAATATCAGCCAGCACAATGATCAATACCCCGGAAAAAAACAGATAAAGCAGCCACTGTCCGATATCGTATGCAACCATCAGATTTTCGCGGAGATTGACCGTGACTAACCTGACAAATGACGGATAGTGGCGGCGCAGTAACCAGAAGAGGATGAGTGACAATAATCCGGCTTTGATGACCGATTTAATGAATTCCCCGATATTATTGAGGGAAAATATTTTTTTTATCCCTTTATGCGGGGATAGATGAGTAATATCACATTTTATGGCGGACAGATTCAGCAGCAAACCAAACTGAAGGATATGGCTGACAATAATACCGGTAATGAATACCCCCGCAAGTGATATCAGCGGAGGAAGTAATTTCCCGGTAATCAGTATTTTTATATCTGACATCATCAGCGGCAATGGCCGGATGGCGGCGTTTTCCAGGGTATATTGCAGCAGAGAATAACAAGCGGCATATAATGACGGAATAAAGACGACCAGCCCGCAGACCTGACACAGTGAAATCAGAAAAAGCAGCAATTCCCGGCTTTTAAATACCATGCCTTGTTTGCGGTTATCCCTGCGTTTTTTTGCCGTGGGCTGTTCTGTTTTTTCTCCGCTCATTCTGTTTTTGTCATCACAATAACGGCATATTCAGACGGGTGATAAGGGTAAATGTTTCTTTGATCAGGGCGGTCAGCGGTTCATTGACCAGCATGATATAACCGGTTGCGACAAAGAGTGCAACCGCCGATTTCAGCGGCATGGCAATAACAAAGACATTTAAGGCGGGAACAAATTTATTGATAAACGCCAGCGCCATTTCAGTCAGATACATCGGTATAATAAGCGGCAGGGCAAAATTAATCACCGCATGGCTATAAAGTGACAGTAATCCGTAAAACAGCGGCAGCAGCGTTGCCGGAAACGGAAAGTCAGATGCGGTGATCGGATACCAGATCAGGCTCCGGAAAAATAATGTTAATAACTGAAAAAATAAACCTGATGTCAGATAAAACAGGATCAGATACTGCGTGAAAAAGATGCCGGTCAGAGATGCCTGCTGCCCGGAAAGCGGGTTCAGCATGCTGCCTGCCGTGGCACCGCGTTGCTGATCAATAAATTGTCCGGCTGCTTCGATGGCCCAAAACGGTATAACTGCAATCACTCCAAAAAGTAACCCGGTGAAAAACTCCCGCAGAATAATAAAAAAGAAAACCCAGGGCGTCAGTTCAGGTAACAATGGCGGCAGACTCTGACGGACAAATAATCCCAGAGATAATACGATAGCATTATAAATTAAGCGGTGTCCGGTCAGAGATTTATTTATCAGCGGTAATAATAAGAAAAAGCCGTATAACCTGGGCAGTGAGAGAAAAAAGGAGATCAAAAAGGGATAAATTAATCCGGTCAATAACATTACAGTAATCCGAATATCTGATTCATAAATACCAGTAATTGCTGACCGGACCAGCTCAGCGTCATAAACAGCGTGATGACCACGGCGGTCAGTTTGCACAGAAACCCCAGTGTTTGTTCCTGAATCTGTGTGATCGCCTGAATTATCGCCACCAGTACACCAACGATTGTTGCTGCAAGGATCGCAGGCAGTGACAGAATAAAAATCAGCCAGAGCATTCGTCCGGTGCAGAAAAGCAGTTGCTGATCCATCATCAGAACTGATAACTGAATAACAGGGCGCGGGTCAGTTTTTCCCAGCCGCCGACCATCACAAATAACAGCAGTTTTAAAGGAACAGAGAGTGTCATCGGTGATACCATCATCATTCCCATTGCCAGTAAAATATTGGAAACAATAAAATCAATGGCCAGAAACGGTAAATAGAGTAAGAACCCCATTTTAAAGGCGTTGATTAATTCACTGAGCGTAAAAGAGGGCAGCAAAATATATAACGGCGGATTATTCTGTGACGGCTGGTACCTTTCCGGCCAGATGCTCTTAACCGTCTCCTGAAAAAACTGACGGCTTTCCGGGGCGGTATTCTTTATTAAAAAATGGCTGTATATCTTTTCTGCCTGAATAACGGCTTCTGACAGATATGCCGGTTCAGACGATAACCGGTCAGTATCAACAGCATCTTTAATATCGAATATCACGGGTCCCATAACAAACATTGTCAGGATCAGGGCGAAGGCATGCATCGTCAGATTTGAGGGAATTTGCTGTACACCGAGGGCATTACGGAGCAGAGACAGCACAATCCCTATTTTAATAAAGGCAGTTCCGGTCACAATAATCACCGGTATAAAGGACAGCAGTGCCAGCAGGACAATTAAAGAGACCGGTTCTGAAATAGTCATGACCCGCTGTCACTGTTTTCCGGGATACCGGTCAGTGTTTTAATCTGAACGGCAAGGCGCTGCTGAAATGAAACCAGTATACCGTCAGCAATATAATCGTCGTCGCAGAAAACACGGATATAATGTTCAGATTGCCCGGTCAGTGTTATCAGTGAATCCGGCTTTAGTGCGGCCAGTTCATCCAGAGTTATCTCTGTTTCTGCCAGCTCAAAACGGATCACGCTTTTCAGTGATGATAATGCGGTTTTACGCCGTGAATGTAGGGTCATTTTTCGGATAGTCACCTTATTTGAATTCAGGGTGCCGGTTGCCGCAAAAGCGTGCCGGTAATAAACAGAAACCGGAATGTGGTCATCAGGAAACGGGCTGATAATCAGGTCATCGGTATTCAGTCTCAGTATTTCACACCGGGGAAGATAAAAATCGGCAGAACAAATACGTATTTTCAGGGGTATTTTCGCGGTTGGTGTATTCATTAATTCAAGGTGAGAATGAATGAGTGATATATCAGAAAATACGAAAATAGCATTATTAAAAATAACGGTAATCCCGGTAACGGTTTTGTTTTCTTGTATTATTCCCCGCAAATGAAATTCTGCGGAGTGGCTGTCCAGCCATGCGGTAATCAATGTTGTCAGTATATCATCCGGTAACAAGCGAATGTCGGTACCGGATAATTGCGGCTGAAGTAAAACAGCCAGGTCATCATGACTACAGTAAACAGAGCCGGACTGTCCGCGCCGGGTGACAGCCAGTGTCAGTGTTGAGGCGTGTGTCTGATACCGGATTTCCGCATCCCCTGAACCGGAGGAATAGCGCGTCCGGTAACGCTGTTTCAGCCGGATAGCGGCAAGATCCTGTTCGCTGAGGATAACCACCGGGCTTGAAAAGCTGCCGTGCATTTATTTGCGCCTCACGGCAGAGGCGGACCCGGAAAGGTGTCCGGTAAGCGAAATAGTGACCGGCTGAGGTGTTTTCTGCGTCAGCCGATCCTGTAACTGAGACAGGCAGGACAGCAGAAGTGCCTGTCCCGCGGACGGACAGCGGATCTGAATATGCACACCATCCGCACTGTGGCGGACAGAGAAACTGACTTCTCCCAGAACCGGAAAGGTGGCCCGGCAGGTGCTCAGCGAACCGGTTTTTCCGGCAATATGGCTGATGCGGCTGAGTAGTGTATCGCTGATGCCGGTGATGAGCCCGCTTCTGCGAAGCTGAAGATGTGCCGTTATTTTTTCTGTGTTGCTGTACGGTACAGTATCTGCGGGGATCACCTCTGTTTCACCGGGGATTTTGCGGTCAGTGCCTGTATCCTTATCTGCAGGGTTGCGGCGGAAAACCGGCTGTGTTGGGATCGGTTCTCCTTTTTCCCCGGCCGGTAACAGACAGAATCCGGGAATCTCAGTTTTTGGCTGCGGTGACGTTGCTTTTTTTTGTGGCCGGACGGTGTGCTGCGGAGAGATATCAGGTTCTGAAGGTAGTTTTCCGTGCTGAATGACAAACAGAAACCGCCGGATCTCCGCGCCGGTGGCGACAGCGGCCGCCGGTGTGTATACAGCCGGCTTCAGTAACGGTACCGGAACTGCGGTGGGGGCCGGCGGAGAGAAAAAAAAACGGGCCATCAGAACACGTTCCGGTTGATAAGCTGTTGTTTCAGATCCAGTCGTTGTAACTGTTTCTGATGCTCACTCAGAATGCGCTGTGCGGCGTCTGTCGTCTGCGCATGACTGCGCAGCGCATCTTCCGCCAGTGCGGTATCGGCACTCAGTCCGATCATCTGCCTGCGGCAGAGATCCAGATGACCGGCAGTTGTGACAGATCCGGCATCCGTACTCACGGCAAGTGCATCACGGCACCGGGATAGTGCGGCAGCCTGTTGCTCCAGTGCTTCCCGGCGGTGGTTCAGTTGCTGTACTGTTTTGCGGGCTTCCGCCGCCAGGTGTTCTGCCTGTGCTGACTGATAGCGGTAATAACGCAGAATGCGTGCCCGTTTGCTGTTGCTGATGGCGATCATAATACAGACTCCGTGATTTCCCGGCAGGTTTGTGCATAATCCTGTGATTCATCCGTTCCCTGTTTCAGCCATTGCATGATGTTGCGGTATTTGCGGATGATGTCATCATTATCCGGATTTTTTCCGGGCTCATATTCGCCAAGCTGGATCAGAAACTCCAGTTCATCATATTGCGCAAGTACCGTCTTTACAGCGGAAGCCGCTTTTTTCTGACTTTCCGGAATAATACGGTTCATGACCCGGCTTGCCGATTTCAGAACATCAATGGCCGGATAATGCTGCATTTCCGCCAGTTTCCGCGCCAGAATAATATGTCCGTCAAGGATTGAACGGGTTTCATCCGCAATCGGTTCATTCAGGTCGTCACCTTCGACCAGAACGGTATAAAGCGCGGTGATTGATCCTGAATCTGATTGTCCGGCTCTTTCCATCAGTGCCGGTAACTGCGCAAAGACGGACGGCGGATATCCCTGACGGGCAGGCGGTTCTCCGGCAGCCAGGCCTATCTCACGCTGTGCGCGGGCAAACCGCGTCACGGAGTCCATCAGCAGCAGAACCCGTTTTCCCCGGTCACGGAAATACTCGGCTATCCGTGTGGCGGTAAAACCGGCTTTAGCCCGCTCAGCAGCAGGTCTGTCCGATGTGGAGACAACCAGTACCGCCTTTTTCAGCCCGGACTCACCGAGATCATGCTGAATAAATTCATTCAGCTCACGTCCCCGTTCCCCGACCAGCGCCAGCACACAAATGTCCGCTTCGGTATTGCGGATAATCGCGGCAAGCAGGGTACTTTTTCCGCCGCCGGCGGCGGCAAATATTCCCATCCGCTGCCCCTCGCCGCAGGTCAGCAGACCGTCAATCGCCCTGATCCCCAGAGCGAGCGGAGTGGTGATCATCTTCCGGGTCAGCGCGGGCGGCGGATCGTTATGCAGATCGCCGTATATCACCTCAGGCGGCAGTGTCACCGGTGTCAGCGCTTCCCCCAGTCCGTTAAAAATGTGACCGGTCATCGACGGCCACAATGCAATCTGCAGGGGGGCACCGGTGGTGAGGACGCCGGTATTGGCCGAGATGCCGTTCACTCCGCCGTAAGGTGTGAGCAGAGCATCACTGCCGTCCAGACCGGCCACTTCAGCTTTTATCCGGTTTCCCGGGGTCAGCAGCAGGCAGATATCCCCGATTTTAACGTGGCTGACCGACGCCCGGATGAGGGTGCCGGTGACACTGAGCACCCGGCCGATTGGCGTGAAAAAGCGATCATCGGTTATGTTTTTCCGCTGTTTTCTGAGACGGGAACGCAGTGTGGTTATTGTCATAAAAACTCCTCCGCACCAGTCTGACGGAAACGGTTTGCCTGTGATGGCAGCGGCGGGGGAGATTTTAGTAAAAACGGCGGGGAGAATATAAAAATAAACGGATGCTGCTGTCAGGGAATAACGGCAGAGCGGCCGTTATTATTTACGGGAGGTGTTAACGGATGATTAATCGTATTTCGGCTTACGGCGCTGTTTTTCCGGAAGGAAACCCGCAGGAAATGTCAGCCGGAATGACCACGGCGACAGTGAAACCGGCCATATCCGGTGAGCTCAGTGATATTTTTCCGTGTGAACTGGCGGCACTGTACCAATCCGGAGACAGCCGGAAACAGTTATATCTTGCTGCCCGTCCGGTCATTGATCCGCAGCTGACCGGGCAGCCGGTATTATTCTGTCATTTGCTGAGTGATCTCTGTTTATTAATACACTCAGAGTCTGATCCTGATATCGTCGCTGCTTTTCCGATCTTAAGCTCACTGCTCGACAATATGTTACTTCTGATATCCCACAAAAACCTGATGATAAAAGTATAATATAATGAGCCCATTACAGATCGAAGTATTACTCCAGCAATCCTGGCTGCAATTTCAGTATGGTTTTTTCAGTAACAGTATTACGCTGATCCGGACATTACTTATTTATAATCCGGATCATATCCGCGCACGTAAAATATTAATTCTCGCCCTGATTGAGCATAAACAGGGACAGGAAGCGTTATTTCAGTGCGCACTGCTGCATCATGCCGGATACAGTGATGCGAATCTGCTGCTGTGTGAAACACTGGCATTTCAGCAGGAGGGATTATACGAGGAAGCACTCGAAACCTACCGGCGTTATTTACTGCACAGGACATACTGTGGCTGACGCCAAATCCTTACTTCTCCGCATTGCCGGGCGGCAGGATATATTTCTCGCGCTGTTGTTACTGGCAGTCATTTTTATGATGATTCTGCCGCTGCCGGATTTTATTCTGGATACGCTGATTGCCGTCAATATGATGATATCCGTCACCCTGCTGATGATGGCCGTTTATATCCGCTCTCCGCTTCAGTTCTCCGCCTTTCCTGTTGTTCTGCTGGTCACGACACTTTTCCGGCTGGCTCTGGCCGTCAGTACCACCCGAATGATATTACTGGAAGCGGATGCCGGGCAAATCGTTGAGACCTTCGGCGAGTTTGTGGTCGGCGGAAATCTGGTGGTGGGTATTGTGATTTTCCTGATTATCACCGTGGTACAGTTTCTGGTGATAACCAAAGGTGCGGAGCGTGTGGCGGAAGTCAGTGCACGTTTCTCACTGGATGCGATGCCCGGCAAGCAGATGAGTATTGACGGCGATATGCGTGCGGGCGTGATTGATATGGATGAAGCCCGTGAACGCCGCCGGGTGGTGGAGCAGGAAAGTCAGATGTTCGGCTCGATGGACGGTGCGATGAAATTCATCAAAGGTGATGCTATCGCCGGACTGGTGATCATCTGCGTTAATATCATCGGCGGGCTGGCTATCGGAACCGGGCAGAAAGGGATGAGCGCCGCGGATGCGTTACAGCTGTACAGTATTCTGACTGTCGGGGATGGTATGGTGTCGCAGATCCCGGCACTGCTGATTGCGGTGACCTCCGGGATTATCGTCACGCGGGTCTCTTCCGGGGACTCTCGTGATCTGGGAAATGATATCGGACAGCAGATAACCGGACAGCCGCAGGCGTTACAGGTCGGCGGTTTTCTGCTGCTGTTGTTCGGGCTGGTGCCGGGGTTTCCGGTTCTGACATTTATGACGCTGGCACTGCTCCTGACAGGCGGGGGGTATCTGCTGAAACGGCGTGCAAAAAGCCGGAATATGCCCCCCGCGCAATCACTCAGTGCCGCAGTGGCGGGTGGCGCGGGCGCACCGGTGCTGCGTTCTTCTGAGCGGACGATAAAAGCGGACGGCAGTGATGAGGCGCTGGCAGAGCCGGAAACCTTTGCACTGACGGTGCCGCTGATGATGGAATTCAGCACATCATTACAGGCCGGACTGATTGCGGATGATTTTAATCAGGCGCTGATCCGCCTGCGCCGCCGTCTTTATCTTTCACTCGGTGTACCGTTCCCCGGCGTGAGTCTGCATTTCAGTGATTATCTCCCGGCGGATACTTACCGGATCTTATTACAGGAAGTACCGGTCGGAGAGGGCGTTCTGCCGGAAAAACAGCTTCTGGTGCGAGAGGAAGAAAAGCAGCTGACGATGCTCGGGGTACGGTATGAGCAAAGAGGAACATGGTTCGATGGTTCACCGGCGTACTGGATCACTGAGCAGGAGTCTGAGCGGGTAAAAGATGCCGGTTTACACTGCTTACCGGCGATGGGCATTATTAAGGCACATCTGGCGTTTATTCTGCAAAAATATGCCGCTGATTTTATCGGTATTCAGGAAACCCGCTATTTACTCGGGCAGATGGAAGGCAGTTTCAGTGAATTAGTCAGAGAGGTGCAGCGGGTGGTGCCGCTGTATAAAATCACTGATGTTCTGCAACGGCTGGTGGAAGAGGATATTTCTATCCGTAATATGCGCACTGTTCTGGAAGCACTGACAGAGTGGGGGCAAAATGAAAAAGACGTTGTGATGCTGGCGGAATATGTCCGCGGGGAGCTGGGCCGTTATATTTGTCATAAATACAGCAACGGCAATTCGGTGTTACCGGCATTTTTGTATGATCATGAACTGGAAGAGCTTATCCGCAGCCATATCCGCCAGACCCTTTCAGGCAGCTATCTGACACTGCCGCCGGGAGTACACGAAGCATTGATGGCCGCAATGAAAGCGATGTTCGGGGATTTACAGAGAATGATGAATAAACCGGTGCTGATCGTATCACGGGATATCCGGCGTTATGTCAGGCGGCTTATTGAGCAGGAATTTTCGTCATTACCGGTTATTTCTTATCAGGAATTATTGCCGTCAATGAATATCCAGCCGCTCGGCAGGGTGAAAATTGATGAAGTGATAAACTCACAGATTGATAATGACATAAAATAGTGGGTTTTTATCCTACTATTCCTGCTATGGAAAATGAAAAAATAATAAAGAAAACGCTGAATGACAGTATCGCAGTGATCAGAGAATATCAGTGCTGTCAGGCACAATATAACCTGGCGTTAATGAGGCTGGATATTCATCCGGTGATTATCAGGTTATATCTGAGTAACATTCTCCGTGAAGGAATAAGGTGAATAAATGGATTGCGTCAGCAGTATTAATCAATCAGCTATCTGCCGCCGGGATAATAATAACAGTGAAGTAACTGAAAATTACCGGCTGGTATCAGATACACTGAATAAATATAATATCAGCGTTAACAATGAAGACTACCGCCAATTTTCACCCGATATGGTGATTGATACCTTCTGCCGGAAAAATAACATCATTATTGACAGACAGAAGCTGGATGACAATATCAGTCATATCCGCGGGATCACCGGCGATACTATCAGCCTGAAATCACTGCTGATGATTGTCGGGGCGAGTAATCAGTATAACGACATGGTCACTGAGATTCTGTCCGGTATGAATAACAGTGTCGAAAGCACACGGGAAGCCCGCGATAATATCAAAGATGAACTGCATAAACTGGCCATTGAACTGAAGATTTTCAGTATTATCCAGTCTCAGCTGAATAAAGCACTGTCATCGGCAAATCAGGAAATCAGTATTGATAATAACGGCCCGAATCTGCTGGACCCGGCATTGTACGGAATGACAGCCGCTGAGTTTAACGGCCCGCCGCCATCCAAAGAAAAAGCCTTTCTCGATAAAATTGCCGGAAAAGAAACCGGCCCGGGCGATATTTTATCTATCAAAGATTTTCTGCAAAGTGACAAAAAATCATCACCGGCAATGAGCGGGCTGGAAAATAAATATTCCTATGACAAGAACAATAATAAATTAGGGCATTTTGCCGGTATGGTCGGGGATGTGGCACGGCCGCTCAACGATATGGTGAATGAAAAAAGCACGCAGCTTAATGAAATAAGTAATATCTATAATTCATGCATTCATGCATTGATGCATTAACCCGTTTTATTCAAAAGTTAGATACATTACTTCAGGATTTATCCGGCTCGATATAATTAAAGGAAAATAACATGGATGTTCATGATAATACTACCGCAGAATCAGAACTGAATAAGTTTATTTCGGAAGGTGGATCACTGGCGATGCTGAAAAATATTTCCGGCGATGAACTGGAAAAAATATATGCAGTTGCCTGTGATTTTTATGAATCCGGAAAATATCCGGATGCGGAAAGTTTATTTCAGGTGCTGTGTATGCTTAATCATTACGACACCCGTTTTTTCCTGGCGCTGGGAGCCTGCCGTCAGCAGCAGGCGCATTATCACCGGGCGCTGGAAACCTACAGCTATGCTTCGCTGATGTCACCGTCAGATCCGGCATTTCCGTTTCATGCCGGAGAGTGTCTGCTTCATCTGAAAGAGTTCAGTTCAGCAATACAGGCGTTTACCAGTGCGGAGTTACTGGCCAAAACCCGGCCGGGCCATGAAGCGCTGCTGAAAAAAGCCGGTGTTATGCTGACGGCAGCCAGAGAACAGGCGGAGGCCGGAAATGCAGAATGTCATTGATTTACCAGGGGTAAGACCGGCACCGGCGAATGATTTTTCTGCCGTATCCCGTCCCGCTGCCCGGCCGGCTCAGCAACCCGGAGCCACCCCGGTTGAGCCGCAGCCGCTGTTGCCGCAGGAAGCCGGACACGGCCTGACCAAAGATATTATTCCGCTGGTTAAACCAGATATTGAACTGCCGGATAATACGGAAGCGTTGGCAGATAAAACACACGGGGTGGCGGATAAAGACGCTCACCGCAGCTGGCAGGCGCTGATCAGCAGCCGCGATACGATTGAGAAAGCGCTGGCGAAAGGCAATTTTGAAACCGAACTGGCGCTGTTGCTGACACAGATAAAATCCGACATGAAGGAGATCAAAGTCAGTCAGATCCGGCAGGCGCGGGAAGAGAATACGCAGAAAATTGCGGAAAACAGGGAGCAACTGAAAGAAGCGGAAACCCGTTTTGAGGAAGCAGAGCGTTCGCGTACGGCGAATAAAATATTCGGCTGGCTGAGCTCGGCGGTTTCAGCCATCGCCGGAACGGTATTGCTGGCAACCGGCGCCGGGGCACTGGCGGGCGCGATGATGATCGCCAGTGCGGTGACCAGCGTTGCATCTCAGATAGTCAATGAAGCGGCGGAGGCCGGTCTGATTGATGATGAAACGATGAAATATCTGGGACCGGCGATGACAGGACTTCAGGTTGTGGCGGGGATCGCCACCTGCGCGGTCACATTCGGCGGCGGTGCGGCTGGTGTGATTGCTCAGGAGGGCGCCAGAGCCGGGAGTACGCTGGTGCAGGCCGGGTTGTCTGTTTCCGGCTCAGTACTGGATGCGGGGGCCGTTATTTCCGGTACCACTGCGGCGGTTTTGTCAGGTCTCGGGAACAAGCAGATTGCCGGTTCACAGGAAACAAAAGGGCAGATGATGCTGTTACAGCAGGCCATGACAAAGCTTCAGAATGAATTCAGCAAAATGATTTCACAGCATCAGGATGCGATGTCGGCATTATCCCGTTTTTCTCAGGAAAAAGCAGAAGTTGCCGGCCGGATAGCCGCGGCACATGCCGCAAAATAAATAAAAAGCAGTAAAATTATGATATCAATCAGTTAACCAGGGAAAGGATATAATCATGGACGCAATTTCAGGCATAAAAACACCCGTCATCACACTGAATGACATTCAGCAGCCGGACAGTAAACTGGTGAAAACAGCTGAATCAGGCGGAAAAACACCGGTGGAAATGGGACACTCCCCGGTAAAAAATACGGTTATCGGCGGTGACAGCGGTATTGCGCTGCCAAAACCACCGGCAGACGGTAAAGACAGTTCGGTACTGGACTCGATATCGTCATCACTGGCGGATTTGCAGTCTCTCCTCAGCAGCGTAAAGGACGCCAAAGAGCAAATCAGTAATAAGCTGAGTGAAATAACGAACTTCGCTTCTGTTGATAATCTGAAAGCATCCGCAGGTGAGCTGAACCTGAGTTCGAACTGGCAGATGGCGTTTTCCGTGATTTCCGGCGTGCTGTCAGTGGGAACAATGGTACTGAGTAATGTGTCGGCTTATCAGGATCATATTGCCGCACAGCAGGAGAATGCACTGAACAGCGGTATTGAAAAAACACAAAGTGATATTGCCAAAACCACAGAGGCACTGAAAGACCCGGGGCTGACGGCAGAAGGAAAAAAGGCGCTGGACGAGCAGCTTGCGGCACTGAATACATCACTGGAATCGCAACAGGATGCACTGGCTGAATTGATGGCTGGTACTGAAACCCGCAAAGCCTGGACAGAGCTGGCGCTGAATCTGATGCAGGGTGCATCCGGTTTTATCAGCGATAATCTGCTCAGCGGCGGCACAGAAGAGGGCGATACTCTCTCTGTACTGGATGACATTATCAGCAAATCAGAATCGGTGCTGGAGAAAGCGAAAAATAATATGGCAGCAGCGGACGCTTTTCCGTACATTCCGGCTAAAGCATAAGGGAAAAACATTGTGTATTCCAAAGGGCGCATCTGCGCCCTTTTTGCTATTTTTACGGCTGATGTTGTCAGGCCGGAAACGCCTTTTTTTATACAATCAGCCCTTATTTTTATATGGGGTAATGATGAAAAAATATCTGCTTTTTCCGGTGATAATGGTGGCAGGATGTGTGGTTGTGAAACCGGAACCCGCGGGCCGGGTAACCGGCTATGCCGATCTGCCGGGGTTCCGGTATGAACAGCAGACACTGGTGCTGACTGTCTGTCAGGGCAAAAAGGCGGTGACATCTCCGGTTGTTGAACAGCGCGCTGAGGTTTCTGTACTGCCCTATTATTTCGATTTTGAACTTCCGCGCTTTATGATTGACGATAAACCCCTGCGTCTGAATGTCCGGCTGCTGCGGGCTGATCAGCTGACGGTTGAAGCGGAGCAGGAACAAACGTTTCTGCCGGGAGAACCGGTCAGTATTACGCTGAAACCAGCCTCTGATTAAGCTGTCTGTGTCTGCTTTTTTTGTCTGTCTGCCGTGTCTGTTATTTCCATGAATCCTGCCCGGGGTAATCTGCCGGAAAATGGCCTGTTTCAGGCGTTTCAGGTTGCATATGAATCTGAGAGGAGGGGGATCCCGGCAGAATAAATCGTTGAAACAGAAGACAGAAAAATCCGGGGGACGACAAGGGCTTGAGGAAGATAAAATCCTGATGTAATTATGATATTTTTATTCTGCCCTCTTCAGTTAATGTAGACATCTGAGAGGGCGGTGACGGATTGTAATGCAGGGATGTTGTCACGGGATACACGGAGTGTATCCGGATATAGTCACCGCTTTCTCTATTTCCCTGATTACATACTGATACTGGTCTTAATCCGCCCTTTACCGGCGCGGCGGCTGCGTACAATATGACAAAAGAATCTTCCGTAATATAAAAATACCGTGATAAAGGTCTGCCATGCTTAATATTATGCTGACATCCCTTTGGTTTCTATGGGGATTGTTATTGTATGCAGTAATAGCCGGGCATGCATCGTGGCCTGTTTATTTAACGGGTATCGCCGCTGTTATTTGCGCTATTACGATTCTCCCGAAAAGGAAAAAGAAAAGGAAAAACGTCATGTTCGGTAAGAAAAAACAATCTGATGTCCCGGAAGCGGAGCCGGTTGCGGCGCCGTCATCAAAAAACAGAGAAGAAAGAGACGAAGAGGACAGAAAAACAGCTGAACTCAACGCTCAGGCAAATGAAATCAGTCAGTTGCTGTCAACCCGCGGTGAAGAGAAACAACGTCCGCTGGCTTCCCTCGAATCCCGCCAGCCGACCGTGATCAGCAAAGAAACCCGGCTGACCGGTGATCTTGAAATCAGCGGTAACCTGCAAATCTGGGGCAAAATTAAAGGTCAGATCAAAGCCCGTTCCGGTACTGTCAGCATTATGCAGTCCGGTGTGGTGGAAGGGGATATTATTGCCGAAACACTGCTGATTGATGGTGTACTGACCGGCACCTGTACAGCTGAGCAGGCGGAGATTCTTGAGCATGGTGAACTTAACGGTATCTGCCGGGCGGCTGCTTTCTCCATCCGTAAAGGCGGTACTTTTATCGGTCAGTCAGAACCGTATGTCCCTGCCGGTAAAGCAACCGCAACCGCAACCGCAACTGCAGCGGTACAGGCCCCTCAGTCCCGCCCGGAGAATAATAAACCGGCCGCAGTGACGGAGCCGAAACCGGCTGAAAAAACCGGTGCAGCAGAGAAAGCTCAGGAATCTGCACCAAAATCATCCCCGTCACAGAACGGCAACGGTAAAAGTAAAGAACCGGAAAAAGTCCCGTCTGTCTTTAAGCGCGTATAACCGCGCCGCGTTCAGCCAAATCCGTTATACTTCTCCGGTATCGTTTATCCACTGAATACACCGGAGGAGTATATGCTGATTATTGACACCCCGCGTCTGCGCCTGCGTCCCTGGACGCCGGAAGATTATGCGCCGTTCCGCGCGCTGAATGCTGATCCGCAGGTTATGCGTTTTTTTCCTGCATGTCTGAGTGCGGCAGAAAGCGATGCGATGGCCGATGAAATTATCCGCCGTTTTGAGCGGCAGAAATTATTCGGATTATGGGCAGCGGAAGAAAAAAACAGCGGGGAATTCACCGGTTTTGTTGGCCTTAATATTCCGTCAGCCCCTTTTGATTTCAACCCGTGTACTGAAATCGGCTGGCGTCTGGCGAAACGCTTTCACGGCAAAGGCTATGCGACAGAAGCGGCAAATGCGGTGCTGCATTATGCCTTTATGCAGCTGAATATGCCGGAGATTGTCGCTTTTACCGCGAAAGTGAATCTGCCTTCCGAACGGGTGATGGTGAAAGCAGGAATGCAGTATCAGCGGGATTTTCAGCATCCGTCACTGGAACAGGGTCATCCGTTACAGACCCATGTTCTGTATAAAATCACACAGGCGGATTACCGCGCCCGGCAATCCTGATTATTCACGCGGCGTACGGCGGCGCGGCGGCAGAGGCGGCACCGGTTTTTTATCATCGATAAGATGACGGACAGCCAGAACCGGGTGATGCCACAGCATACGCGGACCGGCCCAGCGCATGATCACTTTCATTTCTTCCCGCGGCTTTGGCTGATAGCAGTGTACCGGACACTGCTTACAGGCGGGTTTGTCTTCACCGTAACGGCATTTTTCCAGCCGTTTCACCGCATAAGCCAGCAGATGACGGTAATGTTCCGGGGCATCTGCCGGTGCCGGATGGCGGCGTTCATACAGTTCCACCATACGGGTAACGGTGTTGATTTCCCGCAATATACGTTTACCGGCCATCGGAAACTCCTCTTTCGTGCAGTAAAACCCATAAATTTAAATAGTGTGCTTAAAATTTGCTTTCTTTTTATTTAAAAATAAAATACTGTATATCTATACAGTTTACGGAGAGCAACATCATGCGTATTGAAATTCTGTTAGATAAACGAAATGCAGTGCCTGCGCATCTTATTCAGTCCCTCGAAGTTCAGTTAAAACGCCGGATCCTGCCGTTATATCCGGACATGCAGTTCCGTATTGCGCAAAGCAGCCAGACCACCATTAATATTTCGGGCGTAAAATCCCCCGACGATAAACAGTCACTGATGGATACCATTCAGACCATCTGGGAAGATGACAGCTGGATGGACGATGATAACGCATCATCATGATTTTTTTCCTGTTACAGGAAACGCTATCTCCCTGTTTTTGTGCCTTCAGGGGAGATAGCGGTTTTTTCACATCACTCAGTGATTGCAGATCTTCTCAGCAGATGTGCTGAACCCTTCTTCACTGCCGATAAATTTCCCGCGTGCCGCCAGAAAACTGACCAGCGCTTTCGCATCCATATTCTCTGCCGAGCAGGTATGGAAACGGGTATCTTCGCCGAACGTGGCGTGAATATCCGCGATAAGGGATTCAGTGGTGTAGTTTTTCCCGCTTTCAATAATCATGTTCATGACTTCGTGGCCATGGACAGAGGCTTTCTCAGACATAATAACTCCGGTCGGATATTAAAGATGTAATTATTATGCATCTTTTAAGGTGCAACAGAATTGCGTCAGGTCAGATTATGGTGAGAAAGGGAAGGTGACATAAGATAACGCCCCGGGAAAGGGCGTTATCTGACAGGGAGAAGTTACAGACACTCCGCTAAAATACGCTGCATCTCATCTTTAACGTGTAGTTTTTCTTTTTTCAGCCGGACGACATTGTCGTTATAGCCTGCGCCGTTCGGGCCTTCAAGCTCGGCAATCTCATTATTTAACTGATGATGCTTCAGATGCAGTGCGGCAAAACGAGGATTTGAATCTTTAAGCTGTGCTATAAGGGCTTGCTGATCAAGTGGCATAGAACCTCCTGTTTGACGGGGAATGTTGCCTTTTCAGTATAACAAACACAACACGGAATGCATGGATCGCGTCGTTATATCCGTGATCAGAATGGCATAAATACGTTGTAATTGATTTATGGGGTCAATAATATTTGACGGAACTATTGGTTTAACATACTGGTTTCAGTTATTTAAGTGAGATTATATGCCGGATAATGAGAATATTCTGTGTTTTAATCTGTGACTGAACTAAATATTATTATAATGTTCTTAATAGTCAGCATGAAGATTATGAGGTAACTTCATAATTAAATGTACTTACAAAAATAAGGTAACTATTTGATGAAAAAATTGATTCTTCCTGTTATGGCCATGTTTGCTGCCGCAGGCGCTTATGCTGAAGAAGCAAAAATTGTTGCTGCAACACCACTGACTGCGGTAAAAGCAGCAGAGCTTGTCAAAACAGAGCCCGCTGCTGAGGTAAAAGCAACAGAGCTTGTCAAAGCAGAGCCGCTGAAGATGATAAAAAGTGACAATGGTATGAATGAGCTGAAACATTTCCCGCAGGCTGCGTCAGGTCAGGTTCGTCATGTGATTGCTGTTGAGCCGAAAGCGGATGAAAGCCAGTATAAAATCGAACTGGTGGTCGGTAAAAACCAGATGACGGACTGCAACCGTCAGTGGTTTGGCGGTACACTGACACAAAAAACCGTTGAGGGTTTCGGTTATGACTATTATGAAACCGGCGAATTAACCGGGCCGATGTCCACCATGATGGGCTGCCTGAATAATGAAAAACATGAAGCATTTATCAGTGCGAATCTGGGCGATGAAGCGTTTGTCCGCTACAACAGCCGTCTGCCGGTTGTGGTGTATGCCCCGAAAGATGTGGATGTGAAATACCGTATCTGGAGCACGGATAACCAGTTGCTGGATGCACCGGCAAAATAATCCGTTAATTTCTGACATATAAAACACGGCATCCGCCGTGTTTAAGATTGCCGACAAAGCAGGATAAAACGTGGTTTTTCCTGCTTTGTGTTATCAGCCGAAAATCAATAAATTGATTTTCCTGGTTTATTTTTACAACCTTTGTCGGACGTCGCCAACCCCTGCGGGTTTGTCAACGGCCTGAAACACGGCATTCACCGTGTTTTTTTATTCTGTTCTGTCATCATTTCGTCGTACACTTAAACCCATACTATTTACAGGCGTAACTGTCATTTATTACTGAGGCTATTGATTATGGAATTTCAGCCATCCCGCCAGATAGCAACCGTTCTGCAATGGGTTCTGAATATTGCGCTGCTGATTTTAGGTGTGCTGCTGATTGTGTTTATGGGAAAAGAAACACTGACACTGATTAATCTGCTCTTTTCCGGACAGGAGAAAACGACCTATCTGTTATTAGACAGTATCGTGACCTATTTCCTGTATTTTGAATTTATTGCCTTAATTGTGAAGTATTTTTCGTCGGGCTATCATTTCCCGCTGCGCTATTTTATCTACATCGGTATTACGGCGATGGTGCGGTTAATTATTGTTGACCACTCTGACGCTAACGCGACATTCCTGCATACCTTGTCAATACTGGCGCTGACGGTGGCGTTATATCTGGCAAATACCGATAAGCTCAAACGCAGCTGAAATAATATGCCCCGCAGTATCGCGGGGCAGAACCGGTAGATAAACAGGACTAACGGATAACCATCACTGAGGTTTTGGCGTGGCGGACAATCGTTGCTGCGGTGGAACCGAGCAGGAATGTTGCCGCCCCCGGGCGGTGAGAGCCCATCAGGATCAGATCGGCGTTAATCTCTTTGGCATAAGAAAGAATTTCATTTTTGGCTGATCCGATAGCCGCGTGCAGGGTGTACTGACTTTCCGGCACGGCAATCCCTTTAATAATCTCTTTCAGTGCGGCAAGCGCCAGTTCAATACGCTCTCCGGACTCCCGCATACTGACCGGCATTGAGGCGTATTCCACACCGAAGAACATTTCCACGTTAGGGATAACGGTGAAGAAATGGATTTTCGGGTTATCAATTTTTGCCAGCGCTTCCACATGGGGCAGCATTTTGTCTGTCAGGTCATCTTCCAGAATATCAATCGGAACCAGAATTGTGTTGTACATACAGCCTCCTGTTAACTGAAATCAGTATCAGTATGGCAAAAAATGACAGGACGTGCTGTGATCATGACGGCAGCTTATTTAATTTGTGAAATGAAAATAACTATCGTTTATTTTTATTATCAGCACTCATGAAAATAACAAAATAAATTAAAGGGAATAATGATAGTTTAATCCGGACAGGGAAATGAAATAAGTCGTTTTAAAAGCGATAAGAATAATGATTCTCAGTTATAAAAATCAAATGAAATCATAAAATTGGAGACGTGAAAAAATTATTGTGGCATACTGCAGACGCTGAATTATTATTCTGAGATAACCTTATTAATTGTAATTTTTTATTTCCTGTTCATAAAGAACGGCATTTATCCGTTCGCTGAACTATAATGATCACGATTCACTGCAATGATTTGCTTTGTATTGACCACAATATTAATGTGGAATTAAATTATGTCTAATATACCTGCACAGGCGGATGAAACCGTCAAAAACTGCGCGGATATCAGCCGTGAGATAAAATTTGCGGCCGCGAAAAAAAGTACCTGGGTCAGTGTCTGGGTGAATAGCCTGTTGTCTGCGTGGCAGATAGCGGCCGGTATTTTTTCGCATTCACAGGGTCTGATTGCTGACGGGGTTCATACCTTATCTGACCTTATCGCTGACTTTGTGGTACTGATTGCCAACCGCGGCAGCCGTAAAGCGCCGGATGAAGAACATCCTTACGGCCATTTCCGTTATGAAAATGTGGCATCGCTGGTTCTGGGGGTACTGCTGCTGGTTGTCAGCGGAGGCATGCTGTGGACGGCCGGTTCACGGATTATGTCGCCGGAAACCATCCCCGAAGTGCACTCACTGGCGCTGTATGTGGCGCTGCTGGCGCTGCTGGCAAAAGAGGGGCTGTTCCGTTATATGCTGCATGTGGCGCGCAAAGTGAAATCCAATATGCTGGAAGCCAATGCCTGGCACGCCCGCTCGGATGCTGCGTCATCGCTGGTGGTGGCTGTCGGGATCACCGGCAGCCTGATGGGTTATAAAATACTGGACCCGATCGCGGCACTGGTCGTCGGGTTATTTATTCTGCGCATGGGGGTGAAATTTACCCTTCAGTCACTTCAGGATTTAATGGATCGCGGTGCGGATGAAGAAACCGTCGCCAAAATCACACAGTTGGTGATGGACACCCCGGGGGTGGAGGGGGTTCATGATCTGAAAACCCGTAAGTCCGGCGATTATCTGCTGGTGGATGTTCATCTTGAAATCGATGAAAACCTGACAGTTAAAGAGGGGCATGACATTGCCATTGCGGCTGAAATGAATATCCGCCGTGACCCGCAGGTGCTGAGTGTGATGACGCATATTGACCCCGCACAGTCCGTCCGTGCCGGGCTGACAACCTGATTATTATCTTCTGACGGAATCACCGTTGCGGGTATGAATCCGCAACGGTTATCTGTTATTAGTTGCACCTGTACCCGGTTTAATTAGAATGGCGGACATAATGACATTAATGATCAGAACGCTGCGGGTATGATGAAATTTTTGGGATGGGAAAAATGCAGCTTCAGTGACTATGAAGCCTGTTGTGAGAAATTCGGTTATAACGCGGAAACCTCACCGTACTATATTAAGTTTGCTATGGCGCAGGGCGCTGAGCCGGATTTTTACGCCTATACAAAAAAAGGTGTTATTGAAGGTGCGGTCTGCACAGATAATGGCTGGCTGGCAAATGACGATAAAAACCCGGAAAACAGTCTGAAGTGGATGTATTTTCCCCGTTATTCCATCCTGCTGCCTTTTAATAAAAACGTTAAATGTTTTTTGCCGTTTAAAACAAAATCCCTGAGTACGGAATGCCGTCAGTTTTATAACAGCTCATTCTCATTGTTCTCCCGGCGTCATGTGGCCATTTCAAAAGATCTTTCTGCTTTTTCAGCTAAAACCAAAGCTACCCGGAAAAAAGAGATCCGTAAATTTATGGCGGATGGCGGGTCATTTGAAAATGTCAGCACGGTAGGGCCGGATTTTTTATTTGAAACTTACTTCCGGTTATATGCCGAACGGCGGGAGCATGAAGTGGAGAATGATCCGGTTATCCGCGCACTTTTTCATCATTGCTATAATCATTTTTTCGGGGAAATTGCATTTTTTGACGGTAAAGCGGTGGGTATTCAGTTATTACTCTCCACGTCGTCAAAACAGGGAACATTTATTGATTTTCTGAACATTGGTTATGATATGGGCTTACGTAAATATTCCGTCGGCACTATGCTGATGTGGCGTAATCTTTGTCTGACAGCGGAACTGCCTGCGCCGGTGACCTATTCTTACGGCATGATGTCGGGGGAATATAAGACCCGCTGGTGTGATCCTGTCAGTGTCGGTCGTTCAATTACATTCTGACGAACAAGACCGACTATCCCGGTATCTCCGTCTTTTTATATAGAACTGCGGGAAAGGCGGATAAATCTTCCCTGTTTATCCCGGTGCAGAGAATAAAGGACTTTTTTATTCTGTGCGGATAACCAGATCTCATTCTGTCCCTGATCCTGAGTTCGGTAGAGGTAATAGCCGGTATTATTCAGATAATCTTTCAGGGGGGTGTAATCCCCTGCATCATGAAAAATAATACTGCTCATTTCAGATATTGTTCCCTCTGTCGGGATATATTCAAACTGATAATTCTCTGAAATCCGCGGTGCTTTACGTATCCCGCTGTCGGTATACATATAATAGCGGTAAGTATCGGATTCATGATAAATGATGCGCCCCGTTTCATGAAAAAACAGAAATAAGCCAAAAAGAAAAACAGGAATACAAAGAAGCGGTAATCTGATTTTTTTCATGTGCTGACCTTTAATACACTGCCTGTACTATTTTCAAATATCTGTACTCAGGAATAAAGTGTTTCAGGTCAAAATGCTATCGTATTTATCTGATAATTATAATAATTAATGTTTTTATAGTGAACCGGGATTTATAAAGACAGCAGATTATCCGGTAAAGATAATCTGCTGTGTTCAGACAGGAAAATTACTGTTGCAGAGCCTGCGGATTGACGCAATTCTGACTGACATCACCTTTCAGGGCGCGCAGAATATTATCGGCGGCACAGGCAGCCATGGCGTAGCGGGTTTCATGGGTGGCGGAGCCGATATGCGGCATCAGCACGACATTATCCAGCGACAGCAGCGGGGAATCCGGCGGCAGCGGTTCCTGCTCAAAAACATCCAGACCGGCGGCGAGAATGGTTTTCTCTTTCAGTGCCTGTGCCAGTGCGGCTTCGTCGATCACGGCACCGCGCCCGATATTAACCAGAATGGCACTGCGTTTCATTTTCTCAAACTGTTCACGGCCGAATAAATGGCGGGTTTCCGCTGTCAGCGGCAGTGTGATGCAGACAAAATCCGATTCTGCCAGCAGGGCATCCAGCGAACGGTATTCGGCCTGATACGCTTTTTCCGTTTTTTCATGACGGGAGCGGGCGTTATAGAGTACTTTCATGCCGAATCCGCAGTGCGCCCGGCGCGCCAGCGCATCACCGATGCGGCCCATCCCGGCGATCCCCATCGTTTTATGATGAACATCGCAGCCGTACCAGTCAGGCGTGATGCTTTCCGTCCACTCGCCGCGTTTCACCCGTTCAGAGCTGATAATCATTTTCCGTGCTGTCGCCAGCACCAGCGCCATAGTAGCGTCGGCAACGGTCTCTGTCAGCACATCCGGCGTATGCATCAGTACCACATTCCGTGCACTGAGAGCTGATACATCAAAATTGTCATAGCCGACGGTAATGGTGGAGGCCACCCGCAGTTTAGGAGCCATTGCCAGAAAACGGGCATCAATTTTACCGCCGGAACCGAGGATAGCATCCGCTCCGGCCAGCAGCGGTTTCACTGACGGGTCAATGGCCGGATCAATTTCCGGCACACGGCGGACATCGCATTCAGCGGACAGGCGGGTGAGGATATCGTCAGGAATATCGCGGTAAACAAGTACGGATGGTTTCATCATGACCTCTCTGAGTGAAAAACTCACAAAATAATCTCTCTTTGATAGTATGATCATTATCACTATATTAACAATAAATCTGACACAGCATCCGAAAGGCGTTATCCCATGATAAAAATGCAAAAAAGCCACTGGTTGTCCGGCTTTCAGTGGTATTTCTTTATTTTCTGCAATACGGTGCTGATCCCGCCGACGCTGCAATCTGCGTTTCATCTCTCTGATGCCGTCACACTGACTATCACCCAATACAGTTTTATTGCCACCGCGCTCGGTAGTCTGGTACAGGTATTTACCGGCCACCAGCGCGCCATTATGGAAGGGCCGACCGGCCTGTGGTGGGCGACCATTCTGGGGATCGCGGTGGCAGAGGCGTCTTTCGGTACTTCAGCGGGCGTCACCGGGGCTAATCTGGCTATCGGGATTGCCTGTGCCGGACTTATCACACTGGTGATTGGCTTTACCGGTGCGGGAGCCCGTATCGCCCGGATCTTTAACCCGGCGGTGATGGCGGTGTTTATGTTTATGATAGGCGCACAACTGGTGTCTATCTTCCTGAAAGGGATGCTGGGTCTGCCGTTTGGTATTATGCCGCCGGATGCCACGGTGAATTACCCGGTCTTTTTCCTGGCGCTGGCAACGCTGATCCTGGTGCTGGGCGTAATTGTGTATGCGCCGGTATCGGTAGCCAAATATGCGCTGCTGATTGGCGTGTTGCTGGGCTGGGGCGCGTATGTGCTGCTGTTTTCCCCGCCGGCGCGGGATGTGGCATCTGCGTCATGGGAATTTCTGCCGCTCGGCAGTACTGACGGGTTTGAATTCCGCTGGGGTGTGATTATTACCTGTATCCTGACCGGGCTTCTGAATATCAGTAATACCTTCGGTGCGATCCGTTCGACAGATGTGTTTTACATGGATAAATTGCAGGAAAATAACGTCCTGTTCCGGCGCAGTTTTATTGTCACCGGCTCGGTGACGCTGCTGACAGCACCACTGGCGGTAGTACCGTTTGCACCGTTTGTCTCCTCGGTGGGATTAATCACGCAGACCAATGACAGCAGCCGGACATCGCTGGTGGTCGGCAGTGTGCTGTTTCTGCTGATGGGGCTTATTCCGCCGGTCACGCTCTTTTTCAGCGGGTTGCCGCTCGCCATCGGCAGTGCCGTGATGCTGGCGACCTATCTGCCGCTGATGTTCTCCTCGCTGGCTTTTGTGGACAAAATTTCCCTGAATGCGCGCAATATTTACCGGCTGGCGATCCCGCTGTTTGTGGGTATTTTTCTGATCAATCCGCCAGCGGTGTTTATCAGTGATCTGCCGGTGCTGCTGCGTCCGATGCTGGGGAACGGTATGCTGGTGGCAATTTTACTGGCGGTATTATCAGAAAGTCTGGTGCGCTGGGATAAGGTAAAGTAACGCTATTCTGCGGCATTTTTCCGGATGCGCGGGAAACTGTGATAAACTTTGTGTCTGTTCCGGCTCCGGAAAATGCACTGACAAAAGGATATTTATGACGCACAAACTCTGGCTGGCAACCGCACTGCTTCCGATTTTGCTCAGCGGTTGTGCCGCGCCCCTGCCACCGGCGCAGACACAGGAAAACTGCCCGGATTTC
Organism: Morganella sp. BCCO 40_0007; assembly: GCF_032989665.1. Classification (NCBI taxonomy): domain Bacteria; kingdom Pseudomonadati; phylum Pseudomonadota; class Gammaproteobacteria; order Enterobacterales; family Morganellaceae; genus Morganella; species Morganella sp. BCCO 40_0007. The sequence continues at coordinate 237,088 of NZ_JAVBIN010000006.1, forward strand.
ACCGGTATTTATCAGCTTCCGTTACAGGGAGAATCACAGAATATCGCCCTGACGCTGCTGGATAAATCCACCAATCAGTATGGTGTGGCAGTAAAAGATAAGAACGGCGTCGATCATTTCACCTCACGTCCGTATCAGGGCGATATGGTGCGGATGGATAAAAAAGAGATGAACGGCCAGCTGGCATGCAGTGTAATGATCGACCAGGTGGGGCTGATTAAGCAGGTTGAAAAGGGTGGCCCGATGCCGGGCTTCCCGGGGATTGCCCGTAACGACGATATTAAAATGGCCACCGGTTATGCGCTGTTTATTTTCAGCCCGCAGGGGATTGATTTTATTAATCTGATCAAAACTTCCGACGTAGTACCTGCGGAGTTGCAGCCACCGCGCTTCTGAGTGTACACGCGTCATCCTTCCGTCCATAGCTGTGTTGGCCGCAACGGGTCTTGCAGCCCCGGGTTGATAACGAAAGAGGTGGATTGTGACATCGGTGATTCCGGCGATAACCGGTAAAAATGAAAAGTCGCTGTGAATACGTCCCTGTAAGCTCAGGCTCGCCATCCATGGCTCGTATGCTTTTCATTTCTTTATCGGCCATCACCCTGTTACATAAAGTCAGAAATTCATAAATGCAAAAAGCCACCGTCAGGTGGCTTTTCTGTATGTTAAGAATAATCAGATATTCTCAACGGACTGTTCACCGCGTTCCAGCGCGGTTTGCGCGGTCGGGGCATCGGCGATTTTCCGTTCGTCTGCGGTCAGGGTTTTCTCATAACGGCTGTATTTCCACCAGGCGTAGCCCAGGAAAATCAGTATCCCGCTGACGTTATAGAACAGGATAGTGGCAATATTGGCACCGGTCGGAAAGGTGGAGGCCAGGAAACCGACAGTGAAAATTACAATCAGCAGGGAAACTACCGCAATCCCTGTGGTGCGTGAGCCCATGCGGAAATCACGCGGGATATGATCCAGTTTGCGGCGCAGATTCAGATACGCCAGCATGATAAACAGCGGCGGCAGCATTGAAGCAGCGGCGGTCATGTTGATGACGGTATTCATCAGATCCTGAACGGTATCGGAGCCGAGCGTCGGGATAAACATCAGCGGGATCACAATCAGGAACTGAATCCAGGCGGCACGTGCCGGAACACCGTGTTTGTTCAGTTCAACCGTTTTGGCACCAAAGACACCTTTCGGGATCTCAGCAAAGAAGATTTTGACCGGTGCCGCTGTCCACATCAGGAGAGAGCCGAACATCGCCGTGAAAGAAACCACGCCGACAAAGCGGTTCATCAGGATCTCCGGCAGACCGAAATAGGTAGATAACCCTTCAAAGACCTGCACAGAGCCGCCGGTAAATTTCAGTGCTTCACGCGGCACAAACACGTTAATCACCACCGAAGAGACGGAATAAAGCAGACCGATGAATAACCCGGCGATAATAATCACTTTTACGAATGCCTTACTGCCGCCTTTGACGTCATTCACATACACGGCAACAGATTCCGCGCCCCCGGCAGCCATAAAGATCCACGCGGTGATCCCAAGGAATGCCCAGTTAAAGTCCGGCGTCATCGCTTCCACGGTGATCGGGTCCGCAGGCTGAATTCCGCCGACAAGTGCAACACCGGCCAGTGCGATATAGGAGAAGGTCAGCAGCAGCATCATCGAGGAAGTGACAGAGGTCATCGGCCCCAGCAGTTTTGCCCCGTTGGTGGAAACGTAAGTGGAGAATGCAAACAGTATGGTACTGAGCAGCGCGGTGGTGACCGGCGTGAAGATATATTCATAGCCGAGGAACGCGTAAGAGGCATAGGCGATAACACGCGGCAATAATGAAGTGAAGAAAAACAGGTTCACAAACCAGTAGGTATACGCGGCGAGAAAGGCCCAGCGGCCGCCGAGAGCACTGCGCACCCAGGCATACACACCGGCTTCGGAGTTTTTATTCAGAGAAACGAACTCTGCGATAATCAGACAGAACGGAATAAAGTAGAAAATCGTGGCGATAAAGAACATCGGCGCAGAGGCCAGCCCGAGCTCGATATTATTATTAATAACATTATTAAAACTGTATACAGCGGCAAAAGTCATGGACAGCAGTCCGAACTTGCCGATGGTATTACGCGCGGATGTGGACATAGCGTTCTCCGTGGATCTCGACGCGGGCGGGTACAGAGCCCTGTTTTGTCGGGTGAAGGCGGGGTGGTTCCCCGCACATTTATTTATTAACTATTTATAACGGGTTATTTATTCAGAAAATAACCGTCTTCAATGGTCACGGTGAGCACCACTTTGCGGACATCACCGGTGCAGGCGAACCGGTATGCCTCGTGATTTTCACACACCAGCACATTGCCGGGTTTGCAGTGCAGCATTTCCCCGTTGCCGCGCAGCGTTTCGCGGTCAGTTTCATCGCAGTAAGTACCCACCGGTGTCAGGGCAGATTTGGCGGCGTATTCTGCGTTTTCTTCCCCCTCCAGCCAGTAATGCACCTGAAAGTAACGGCGTTTGCCGAGGAAATCCGGCTGCGGGTCCGCCTTTGTCTGAAGGCGGTATACCAGTGAATCACCGACTGAGTAAGTCACATCAGGGCGGATACCGGGCAGGTTATTGATGGCCTCAATACAACGCTGCCATTTTTTGCCCTGACGGAAAAAACACTGAAAATCCGTTAAATCAGTAAACAGAATCATGCTTCGCCTCCTGAGTGTGTTGCGCCGGAAAAGCGCAGTGTGGCGAGTGTTTCCGCGCGGCAGTCGCCCTGAGTGAACGGCAGCAGAGTGAATCCGAAACGGAACGGGCGGAAATAGACGCGGTAACTGTCGAGGACTTCACTGCCCCAGGAGTTCGAGCCCAGCCCGGTCAGGGCATGATCAAGGTTCAGTGTGATATGACCGTCCGGCTGCCATTCATGCTGATGTTGTGCACGGTGGATCTCTTCCCCCCGGCACGGCCAGCAGCTGAAATTAATCGGCTGATCAGGACGCACAAACAGGCCGCTGCCGTGATTGTCCGTCAGCGCCAGCCAGCGGGTGTCCTGATGGTTGCCGTTATTCTGCGGGAACGGGTAATTGACAAACAGATCACTGACCGGTGACTGATAGCGGCCGATAAGGTTGGCTTTGCAGCTGTCGGCGTAGTTCTCGCCCGGCCCGCGTCCGTAGTATTCCGCGTGGTCAAAGCGGGCATCGATGCCCATATCCATACCGATGCACGGGATCACATGCGGATAATCGCCGTACGGCTCGCCGCTGAGTGTTACCGCAATATGGCCGTCCGGTGCAATGCTGTAGCGGTAAGTGCAGCGCATGCCGAAATCAAACACCGGCGGGGCCACCACGGAGTTCACCGTGACAATCACATGGCCGTTTTCCTGCGCCGTTTCCATACCCCGGAAATGTTCCTGCATGATCTGCAGGTGTGCCGGATGCCATAAACCTTCATATTCCTGTTTATGGTTATCAATCATTGGTTTAAAGAAACGCATCCGTGGTGCAGTGGTGAGCAGGGATTGCCCGCGGTTTTCCCAGTGAATTAATTTACCGTCAGTTTTTGAGAAGGTGAGGGTGAAATCACAGCCGCGGATATGCATTTCCAGCCGTTCGTCACAGATAGTCAGCGGTGTCGCATCATGGCGGATAAACGGCAGAACCGGCGCGGACGCCGCCGCAAGCGGGAACTGATAAACCGCGATTTCGTGTCCTGCGGAACTGTAACGGGTGGCATTCAGGCGGGTGACGATGATATTCACAAACATCTCGCGCCCATCGGCCTCCGGCAGATTCAGGGCAACACGTGCACTTTCACGGGAGGTGAGTTCCGGCAGTGATAAGATTTCACTGTGAATAATATCGCCGTCAGCGATGTATTCAGCGCGGATCTGACACTCCGCCAGCGTACTGAACCAAAAACGGTTTTCAATGATGATTTCGCCGCTGTTCGCATCAAAATCGCGCACTTTCACCGGTGCGATGACCTGTTTGTACTCTTTCAGCCCGGCGGACGGGGTTTGATCCGGGAAAATCAGGCCGTCCATACAGAAGTTATAGTTGTTCGGATAATCACCGTAGTCACCGCCGTATTTATAGAACGGGCGACCCTGTTCATCCTGCGCCAGAATACCGTGATCACACCATTCCCAGACAAAATGTCCCTGAATAGCATCGTGGCGGTCAAACACCGCCTGGTATTCGCTCAGTCCGCCCGGCCCGTTGCCCATGGCGTGGGCATATTCACAGATAATGCGCGGTTTCGGATGCGGATATTCACCAAATTCATTCATCATCTGCACGCGGGAGTACATGGTGCTGATGATATCCACCACATCCGCATCACGATCTTCTTCATAGTGGATCAGACGGGTGTCATCAATGGCTTTTGCAGCATCATACATAGCGCGGATATTACAGCCGTAACCGGATTCATTACCGAGCGACCACATAATCACGGACGGATGGTTTTTCTGTGCATGCACCTGGCGGCGGATACGATCGACATACACCGGCTCCCAGGACGGATCATCGGTGATCTGACTGAGATTGCCGACGTTGGCAAAACCGTGGGTTTCCACATCGGTTTCCGCCATCACAAATAAACCGTAAATATCACACAGCTCGTAAAAACGCGGATCGTTCGGATAGTGGGCGGTACGGACGGCATTGATATTGTGCTGCTTCATCAGCCGCAGATCCTGCTCCATCCGGCGGATACCGACAGCACGGCCTTTCTGTTCATCATTATCGTGACGGTTGACGCCGTGTAATTTCACATAATGATTATTGATATAAAACAGGCCATTGCAGATTTTAATATCGCGGAATCCCACGCGCTGCGGGATCACACTGAGCAGATTGCCGTTACTGTCCGACAGGCGGATCAGCAGGTGATACAGATACGGATCTTCTGCGCTCCAGCAGCGCGGGGAATCCATATCCGCGGTGAATGTAACGGTCTGCTCACCGGCGGTCAGAGTCGTTTTTTGCGAAAAACAGACGGTGTTACCGTCATACAAAACAGCCTCAATCTGCGTCCCGGCTGCGGAGCCTGAAATTTCAGCGGATGCGGTCAGGCGGGCACTGCGGTAATCCGGCGCAAAATCAGTGCGGACAGTCAGATCACGGACATGTACCGTCGGCTGTGCTATCAGATACACATCACGGAAAATACCGGCCATCCACCACATATCCTGGTCTTCGATATACGTGCTGTCCGCCCACTGCATAACGCGGACCGATAACAGGTTTTCCCCGGTGCTGACAAACGCGGTGATATCAAATTCAGCGGTCAGGCGGCTGCCCTTGCTGAATCCGGCGTAGTGGCCGTTTACATAGACTTCAAAATAGGTTTCAACACCGTCAAATTTAATAATGATGTGTTGTTGCGACCAGCTTTCATCCAGGGTAAATGCGCGCTGATAAGCACCGGTCGGGTTATCTGACGGGACAAACGGCACATCAATCGGGAACGGCCAGCCTTCATCGGTATACTGAAGCTGTCCGTGGCCCTCCATCTGCCACATATTCGGGACAGTAATGGATGACCACTCTGTCATCGGCGTATGGTAAAACGCCTCCGGCACGCGCAGCGGATGATCAAAATAGCGGAACTGCCATTGCCCGCTGAGCAGTTTAAAACCCTGACTCAGTTCGCGCTGATACGTGCGTGCGGCGGCATCGTTATCATAGGCAAAGAAATACGCACGCGGCGGCAGGCGGTTTTCATGCAGCAGGGTATAGTTTTCCCAGTTATTCACAGAAGCTCCTTCTTTATAGTCAGCAATCACTGCGGGCTATCGGATGAGATCAATCATTAACGGGATATTAGTAAAAGTTTTACTAAAAACTATGGGGTAAAACTAAGATATTTAACCTGATCACATATTCAGCGTATCAGCGGCACAATCTTGTGAGCTGAAGCGATAAATTGTGTAAAAGGTGGTCATTTTTTCAGAAGGAAAATTTTACTGAAAGAAAAACGGCAGCCCGGAAAGGCTGCCGTCAGAATCTTACGGAAGGTGTGTTACTTCGTGGTGCCGCGCAGAATAAGGCGCGAGGCGGCAAAGACCTGAAGCGGTTCCTGCCGCTCGTCACGCAGACGTTCAAACAGCAAATTCACGCCCTGACTGCCCATCACCTCTGAGTGGATACGGACGGTCGACAGCGACGGAATGGTAAATTTGGCCGTCGGAATATCATTAACACTGATAAGGGCGATATCCTCCGGGATAGCGATATGCTGCTCATGCAGTGCCCGCAGCACCCCGATGGCAATGGAATCCGAGGCGACAAACAGGGCTTTCGGATAGCTCTCTTTTGCCAGCATCTGTTTCGCCAGTGCATAACCGGATGCGCTGGAGAAATCGCCGCGATAGATATCATCCCCGCGTACCACACCGCGCAGTGAGCCGTATTCCGTAAAAGCGACTTCACGGATATCTGCCGCCGCCGGGGAATCCTGCCCGCCGATAAAGCCTATCCGGTCATAACCCTGTGCGATAAAGAAATCAGTCACGGACTGCGCAATGTACGCGAGATCAATATCCACCGCGTCATAATCGCTCTGGCGATCACTGAAATCGATAAAACAGACCGCAGAGCAAAGTGCCTGTACCTCTGTCAGTACCGCACGGGCACCGTGTCCGATCAGCAGCACACCGTCTGGACGGGTAACAGTCTCCGGCAGATTATTTTCATAGGCGTGCGTCAGTTCAATACCCAGCCGTTCACTCTGCAATTCAATGCCGTGGCGGATGGAGAGATAATAAGGATCATTAATTTCAGCGGCTTTCGGATAGCTGTAAACCGCGAGAAAGTGCAGACGCTGCGTCTGACGTTTGCCCGGAGAGTGACGGCGCTGCGCGGAAACGGTGTACTCCAGCTGCTCGGCGATTTCCAGAATACGCAGCTTGGTTTCTTCTTTCACACTGAGTGTCGGATCATCGTTCAGCACCCGGGACACGGTTGCGAGTGAGACACCGGCTTGCCGGGCGATATCTTTTAGCGTGGCCATTCTTTTGTTCTTTCTCCTCCGGCCGGAAACTGCGGCAGGGCAACAGGCTTAATTCAGGCAGTAACTCTTGGTTATAGTAGCACAGAACGTTTTAGTAAAAACCATTCAGCGCATTAGTGTAAACGTTTACACAAATACGATCGCTGTCACGGACTCAAATAGTATTCATGGTTAGAATCTTCCCCGTCCTCACGTTATACTTTGGTTTTCTCTGAATACATTACAAAGCCTGAGAGGTATATGTGGAAATTCTTGTCACCGGCGGTATGGGCTATATCGGCAGCCATACCTGCGTACAGCTGATGAATGCAGGCATGACACCGGTTATTGTGGATAATCTGTGTAACGCCAGCGCAAAAGTTCTGGCGCGGATCACTGCAATTACCGGAAAAGAACCTGTGTTTTATCAGGGGGATATCCGTGATGAAGCCTTTCTTGACAGCGTATTTGCCAAACACCGCATCGACGCGGTCATTCACTTCGCGGGCCTGAAAGCCGTGGGTGAATCCGTGGAAAAGCCGGTTGAGTATTATGACAATAATATTAACGGTACGCTGGTTCTGCTGCGCAGCATGAAGCGGGCGCAGGTAAAACGGATTATTTTCAGCTCTTCCGCGACGGTTTACGGCGATCCGGCCAGTGTGCCGATCACTGAGGAATCCGCGGTCGGCAACACCACAAACCCTTACGGCACCAGTAAATATATGGTTGAACGTATTCTGCGTGATGTGCTGATCGCAGATAATGACTGGTCGGTATCACTGCTGCGTTATTTCAACCCGGTCGGGGCGCATCCGACAGGCACGATGGGTGAAGATCCGAAAGGTATTCCGAATAACCTGACGCCGTATATTACTCAGGTTGCTATCGGCCGCCGCGAAAAAGTCAGTATTTATGGAAACGATTACCCTACGCCTGACGGTACCGGGGTGCGTGATTATATCCATGTGATGGATCTGGCGGATGGCCATATCGCGGCACTGAAGACCGTGGCACAGTCGGCCGGGCTGCATATCTATAACCTGGGCACCGGTAAAGGCACCAGTGTGCTGGAAATGATCGCGGCGTTCAGTAAAGCGGCCGGTAAAGCGATCCCTTATGCCATGTGTGATCGCCGTCCGGGCGATATCGCTGAATGCTGGTCCAGCCCGGAAAAAGCCGCCCGTGATATGCAGTGGCGCGCTGTCCGCACTGTTGATGATATGGCGCAGGACTCCTGGCGCTGGCAGCAGCAGAACCCGGAAGGTTACGCAGACTGACGAAGTAAGAAAACCGGTAACGCCTGAGGACAATCACCGCTAACCCGTTTCATCGTCAGAGAGAATTGTATCTATGATGACTTTTGATCCGTCTGATTGCCCTCACCGCCGCTATAACCCGTTAACGGGACAGTGGATTTTAGTCTCCCCCCACCGGGCGAAACGCCCGTGGCAGGGAAGGGATGAAGTCGCTGATGTGGCAGATTTACCGGCTTATGACCCGGACTGTTTTTTGTGTCCGGGAAATACCCGGGTAAGCGGTGACACCAATCCCGCTTATACCGGCACCTATGTTTTTCAGAATGACTTCTCCGCACTGAGGCCGCAGCCCTGTACGCAGCCGGAAAACACACACCCGTTATTTCAGACACAGGCCGTCAGCGGACTGAGCCGTGTGCTCTGTTTCTCCCCCGATCACAGCAAAACCCTGCCGGAACTGCCGGTGACACAAATCCGCGCGGTCATTGATACCTGGCAGGCGCAGGCACAGGAACTGGGGGAAAAATACCTCTGGGTTCAGCTCTTTGAAAATAAAGGGGAGCTGATGGGCTGTTCGCAGCCGCATCCGCATGGCCAGATCTGGGCCAGTGATTTTCTGCCCGATGCGCTGAGCCGCAAAGACGGGTTGCTGCGCGACTATTCCCGCCAGCACGGCAGTAATCTGCTGCTTGATTACGCACAGGCGGAACTGAAAGACGGCCGTCGCACCGTAACGGAAACAGAGCACTGGCTGGCGGTGGTGCCGTACTGGGCGGCGTGGCCGTTTGAAACCCTGCTGCTGCCGAAACACCGTGTGATCACCCGGATGGAAGAGATGACCGGTGAGGAGCGGGATGATCTCGCACTTGCGCTGAAAAAACTGACCAGCCGTTACGATAACCTGTTCCGCTGCGCTTTCCCGTACTCGATGGGCTGGCATTTTGCCCCGTATTTTCAGCAGGGCGAACCGGTGGATCACTGGCAGTTACATGCGCTCTATTACCCGCCGCTGCTGCGTTCCGCGACAGTGCGCAAATTTATGGTCGGTTATGAAATGCTGGCGGAAAGCCAGCGTGACCTGACACCGGAGCAGGCCGCAGAACGGCTGCGTGCGGTCAGCGACCACCATTTTAAAACCCCTTTATAATCTGAGGTTTCCGATGAAAACAGTTATCAGCAAGGCACAAAATGCCTTTGAGCAGTGCTTCGGCGCATCCCCTGACATGCTGATTCAGGCACCGGGCCGGGTGAATCTGATTGGTGAACATACAGATTATAACGACGGTTTTGTCCTGCCGTGTGCCATTGATTTCGGTACGGTGGCGGCCGCTTCGCGGCGTGAGGATCAAAAGGTCTGCGTGGTGGCGGCGGACTATGATAATGATCGCGATGAGTTTGATCTCTCACAACCGATCGAATACCACGACAATAAATTGTGGGCGAATTATATCCGCGGCGTAATCAAATACCTGGCAGAACGTGGTTTTACATTCGGCGGGATGAATATTGCGGTCAGCGGCAATGTACCGCAGGGCGCGGGTCTGAGCAGTTCCGCTTCACTGGAGGTGGTGATCGGCCAGACCGTCAAAGCCCTGTATGACTTACCGGTCAGCCGCGAAGTCATTGCCCTGAACGGGCAGCAGGCGGAGAACCAGTTTGTCGGTTGTAACTGCGGCATTATGGATCAGCTGATTTCAGCCTGCGGGGAAGCCGGACATGCACTGCTGATCGACTGCCGCAGCCTGGAAACCCGTGCGGTTGCCATGCCGGAAAACAGTGTGGTGATGATTATTAACTCCAACAAAAAACGCGGGCTGGTGGACAGCGAATACAACACCCGGCGGCGTCAGTGTGAGGCGGCTGCGGCATTCTTCGGTGTTCCGGCGCTGCGTGATGTCACTGCTGAACAGTTTGCCGCGCATGCCCATGAACTGGATGCTGTGACTGCGAAACGGGCCCGTCATGTGATCAGTGAAAATATCCGCACACTGGCGGCGGCAGAAGCCCTGAAAGACGGGGATTTACCGCGCCTCAGCCAGCTGATGGCAGAATCCCATCACTCCATGCGTGACGATTTTGAAATCACCGTCCCTGAAATTGATGCGCTGGTGGCCATTATCGGTGATGTGATCGGCCTTGAGGGTGGTGTCCGTATGACCGGCGGCGGCTTCGGCGGTTGTGTGGTGGCACTGGTGAAACCGGAACATGTCAGCCCGGTTACAGAGGCGATTAATGCACATTACATGGCGATTACCGGCCTGACGGCGGATATTTATGTCTGCCGCGCCACTGACGGTGCCGGTGTGATCCGCTGAACGGAGGTGATATGACACATAGGGAGTTGCGCCCGTATGAACGGGCGCTGGCAACCGCGCCGTTCGCAGACGGCCGGCCGGCGGAGATCGTGGTTCTCACCAACCGCAACGGCATGCGTATCAGTATTGCTGACACCGGTGCAACCTGGCTCAGTTGTGAGCTTCCGCTGGCGGACGGTGTGCGGGATGTGGTGTGCGGCGTCGCGGACAGCGCCGGGTTTGCCCGTCAGACTGCGTATTTCGGCGCGACCGTCGGACGCTTTGCCAACCGGATTGCGGGTGGCGGTTTTACCCTGAACGGGCAGTTTTATCCGCTTGCCTGCAATGAAGGCACCACCTGCCTGCACGGCGGAACCGATAACTTCAGTCACCGGCGCTGGCAGATCCGCCGCCGCTCAGCGGATTCCGTGACCTTCTCTTTATACTCACCGGACGGCGACCAAGGGTTTCCCGGCAATCTCACCGCAGAAATCACGTATCAGCTGACGCCGGAAAACGAAGTCCGCCTGACATACCGGACACAGACAGATAAAGCCTGTCCGGTCAGTCTGACCAATCACGCTTACTTTAACCTTGCCGGTGAAAACAGCGGTGTGAAAGTGACGGAGGGGGACATGCAGATCCGGGCAGATAACCGGCTCGGACTGAATGCGGAGAACTTACCGGACGGTACACTCTGCCCGGTTGCCGGAACCGTTTTTGATCTGCGTGTCCGCAGGCCGCTGGCGCAGGGATTTATGTCAGAAGCGGCTCAGCGGCAGACAAAGGGATTTGATCACGCCTTTGTGCCGGACCCGGCGTTGTGTGACGGAAAACAGACCGTTGCGGCATACTGGTCCCCGGCGGGGGATGTGTGTCTGGAAGTCGCTACCACGATGCCGTGCATACAGCTCTATACCGGCAATTATCTCGGCGGTCAGCCGGGAAAACACGGCGATTATGAGGATTATGCCGGATTGGCGCTGGAAACCCAGTATTTCCCGGACGGGCCGAATCATCCGCACTGGCCGGATGCGGTCAGCGGTATTTCAGCGGCGGGGGAGCGGCGGGAGAGTGTGACGGTGTACCGGTTTGTGTTTTTTTAAACAGAGGCTCACAGCGGTGAGCCTCTCAGGCCGTTGATAAACTTTGCTTTATCAGACAATACGGACACCGGCGGGCATTACGCGTTCCGGGGTCAGCAGGACGCTTTCTGAACCGTCATCGGTTTCTGCGCACAGCAGCATACATTCAGAGGTTTCGCCGCGCATTTTGGCTTTTTGCAGATTGCACAGCACCACAACCTGCTTATGCAGTAACTCTTCCTCTGTATAATACGGCACAAGACTGGTGACGGTCTGAAGTGAGCGGTCACCGACATTTATCTGAACAATATAGAGTTTATCGGCATTTTCATGACGTTTGACATCGGTGATCCGGCCGGTGCGGATCTCCAGTTTAGCGAAATCAGGGTAAGCGACAGTATCCATAGTAAAATCCGGTAAAATTTTAGTAAAAGATAATAAAAATTAGCAGAGTTACACCGGATGGCAAGTACCGGGATCACAAAATACTAACGGAGTGGTGAATGGCGACCATTAAAGATGTGGCGAAACTGGCGGGGGTCTCTGTGGCGACCGTTTCGCGGGTTATCAATCAGTCACCGAAAGCCGGAGCGGAATCTGTCCGCGCGGTTCAGGCGGCAATGAAAGAACTGGCTTACCGCCCGAATGCGGCGGCGCGGGCGCTGGTCAGCCAGAGCAGTGATATTGTCGGCGTGCTGGTGGGCGATGTGTCCGATCCGTTTTTCGGCTCTCTGGTCAAAGCCGCAGATGAAGTGGCGCATCAGCACGGAAAACATCTTTTAATCGGCAACGGTTATCACCGGCAGGAGGATGAGCGGCGCGGTATTGAACTGCTGATGAACAGCCGCTGTGATGCCTGTGTGATCCATGCCAAAGCACTGAGTGATGAAGAGCTGCGCGGCTATGCGGCGGAAATGCCGTCTATGGTGTTTATTAACCGGATAATCCCCGGGCTGGAAAACCGCTGCGTTGCTCTGGATAACCGGCGCGGGTCACAGCTTGCCACACAATATCTGCTGAAACAGGGGCATCGCCATATTGCCTGCTTATCGTCATCACATACGATTGAGGATAGTACGCAGCGGCTGGCAGGATACCGGGATGCACTGGCAGAGGCCGGTTGTGAACTGCCGGATGTTTATATCGCTGCCGGTGAACCGGTGGCAGAGGGCGGGGAAGCGGCGATGAGCGCGATTCTGTCACTATCACTGCCGGTAACCGCCGTGGTGGCGTACAATGATTTTATGGCGGCGGGGGCACTTTCCGTGATTGAAGCAAACGGATTGCGCGCGCCGGAGGATATTTCGGTTATCGGCTTTGATGACAGCATGATCGCACGATATATCCAACCTCGCCTGACCACAATACGTTATCCTGTTGACATGATGGCTCAGACAGCAACTCAGCTGGCACTGGCGCTGGCGTCCTCACAGACGCTGCCGTTTTGTCCGCCGTGTTACACACCGGTGCTGGTCCTCCGCCACTCGGTGATGAGCAGATTTTCCTGACAAGAATGTGTTAATTTTATTTATCTGTTATCCCTCACTATTTACTTTGGTACTTTGTTAGAAGGCTGCAAATTCGTCTGAATTTGCAGCATTTTTTTTGTCCCGCCATTTTCATTTCCGCCGTTTACTTTCCAGCAGTACTTTCCGGTTTAACGATGTCACAGCAATTTATTATCATTATGATAATAATTTTCATTTGCGATCATATTCTCAATGGCATGTATCAATGATAGGATTAATCATTCTCATTTAATATCTCAAATAAAAAATATCAATCTTGTCAGGGAATAATATGAACGCCTCATTCAAACGCTCATTGCTTGCTGTTGCTGTTATGTCAGCGGCGGCTGCTGCTTATGCTGAAAACAAAGAAGATACCATTGTGGTTACCGCGTCAGGTTTTGCGCAGGAAATGCGCGATGCACCGGCGAGTATTACGGTTATCACCAAAGAACAGTTACAAAACAAACCGGCTGCCAACCTGATTGACATGGTAAAAGATGTGGAAGGGGTCAGTGTGATCGGCGGCAGTATGAAGCCCGATATCAGTATCCGTGGCCTGTCCGGCGATTACACGCTGATTATGGTGGACGGTCGTCGTCAGAACAGCCGCGAATCCCGCCCGAACGGCAGCGGCGGTTACGAAGCCGGTTTTATCCCGCCGGTGGAAGCGATTGAGCGTATTGAGGTGATCCGCGGACCAATGTCCTCCCTGTATGGTTCTGATGCCATGGGCGGTGTGGTCAACATTATTACCAAAGCGGTAGCGGATGAATGGCACGGCTCAATGGGTATGGGCGGTATCATTCAGGAAAGTAAAGATTACGGCAACTCCGCGAATACCGATTTCTACGTCTCCGGCCCGCTGATTAAAGACAAGCTGGGGTTACAGGTGTACGGCGGACTGAACTATCGCCGTGAAGACCATCTTCAGGAAGGTACACCGCGTAAAGATGATAAAAACATCACCGCCAAACTGGCCTTTACGCCGGTTGAAGGACAGAAATTCCTCGCGGAAGTCGGCCGCAGCACGCAGGAACATACATCCACTCCGGGGAAATCCATTGCTGATTTCTCTGAGCGCGGCGGCCTGAAGCAGAAAAACAATAAATCTGAAGTACACAACGATCGCAATCACTGGGCGCTGACCTGGAAAGGTGACTGGGATGAAATCAACAGTGAAGTGAGTGTATACCAGGAAAATACCGTCCGTAAAACCAATACCGGTAAATGGAACAAAGTAAACGAAGATTGGGTGATGGCGTATGATGCCCGCCGTCCGGAAGTCACCAACACCGTGGTTGACGGTAAAGTCACGGCATTCCTGCCGTCCAACGTTCTGACCGTTGGCGGGCAATATCAGTATGCAAAACTGAAAGATGACTCCGCGATTAAAAACAAACAAACAGTCACTGAGAAAATCACGGCAGACCAGAAAGCGCTGTTTGTGGAAGATGAGTTCAGTGTGACTGATGATCTGACGCTGACCGGCGGTTTGCGTATGGACGACCACGAATTCTACGGTAAACACTGGAACCCGCGTGCTTATGCCGTGTATAAACTGACCGATGAAATCACTATTAAAGGCGGCGTGGCGAAAGCCTTCCGTGCTCCGACACTGCGTGAGTTAAGCCCGAGCTTCGGGACATCGACTCAGGGTGGCGCAGCTATCATGTACGGTAACCGTGACCTGAAACCGGAAACCAGCGTTACCGAAGAACTGGGTATTGCTTATGACCACGAATCCGGTTTCTCTGCCAGTGCAACTCTGTTTAACACCGAATTCAAGAACAAGCTGACCAGCTACCAGCTTGCCGGTCAAACCGACCCGCTGACCGGTCTGAATATGTTTATCTACGACAACGTGGGTAAAGCGAATATCCGTGGTGTGGAAATGGCCTCCCGTATTCCGGTGGCAGAAAAATGGAATCTGAATCTGAACTACACCTTCACCGATTCAGAACGTAAGAGTGACGATGAAAAACTCAACGGCAAATCCCTGAAAGGACAGCCGCTGGAAATGACACCGCGTCATATGGCAAACGCCAGACTTGACTGGCAGTACCGCCCGGATATGAACTTCTACACTCAGGCGAACTACACCGGTAAACAAGTCTGGGCAGCCCAGCGTAACGGGGCATCACAGCCGCGCGAGCGCAGCGGGATCACCACCCTCGATCTGGGGATGACCTACCAGGTCATGCCGAATGCCCTGCTGAACTTTGCAGTACTGAACATCGCCAACGAGAAAGGGGATGATATCGATACTAACGGGAACTGGCAGATCGATGAAGGGCGCCGGTATTGGGCTAATCTGAAACTGAATTTCTGATTACGCGTCATTCTTCGCCCTGTGGCGGCGTTGGCTTCGTTCGGCTACCCCGGTCACATACTGATGTATGCTCCCGGGGATATCCTCACTTTGCCG